>NZ_FUYE01000004.1:63602-164698 GCF_900167535.1 Prosthecobacter debontii | reverse complement strand
GATTCAATGAATGAGCAGTGTGTCTAACGTGTGTCTTTCATAAAAGCTCTCATAACGCATTGACAATCAACGTATCCTCTAGGCCATCCTGGCCTCATATGACGGCAGGATGCCGTCACGCCTTGAGCATCACTTCGCGAACACCTTGTCCTGGTCATTGCCGCCGCTTAGCAGGTAGGCGATGAGGTCGAGGAGTTCGTCCTGGTTCAAGGCATTGATGAGGCCGGGGGGCATCATGGAGACTTTGCGGGTTTCCTTGCGAGCGATTTCGCTCTCGTTGATCGCGAGTTGGTCGTTCGGAGCGAAGGGGTTGGCCATGACGAAGACCTTGCCGTTTTCCTCCACGACGATGCGGCCGAGGATGGTGGTGCCGTCTTTCTTGACGATCTCGTGGCTGTCGTATTGATCGGAGATGACCTTGCTCGGCTCCACGATGTTTTCCATGAGGTCGCGGATGGTGTAGCGGTTGCCGCTGCCGGTGAGGTCGGGGCCGATGCTGCCGCCGTCGCCATTGAAGCGATGGCAGGTGGCACACATGACGCTGCGATACATGGCCTCGCCATTCTTGAAGTCGCGACCTTTCAAGCCACTGCCAACGAGGGTGACGACTTCGTCCACGGTCCAGGCTTTACCGGGGCCTTTCGGGGCGACGTAGTTGGGGATGTCACTCCCTTCCACCTTGCTGCTCAGAGCCTCCATGTCAGCCAACTCGACCTCAGGCACGAAGGTGGCCAGGGAGTCCTTGCGGATGTTTTCAATGAAGCCCTTGAAGCTGTTGCCGCCCTTCCAAGTGCGGGCACGAGGGAACCAGGAGAAGAAGGTCTTCCGCAGTTCGGGAGTCCAACCGACTTTGGCATTCCGCAGCGCGAACATGTAGGCGATCTGCTGGGCATTCGGGCGACTGCCTGCTGCGGCACGAGCGGCATTGGCATAACCATCATTGCGACTGAGAACGGCATCGCTGGCGACTTCCTTGAAGTCATCCTTGGCGGTGGCCATGAGAGCCAGGGTTTCCGCCGGAGCCTTAATAGAGTCCAGAGCGATGAGGATCTGGCAGAGTTCGCGATTCACGGCGTCGCTTTCGCTCGGGTAATGCGGCTCCAGGTTCTCCACGATGGAGGCACAGACCTCGGGGGCGGGTTTGCCAAGACGGATCAAGATGAGTTCCAAAGCACGCAGGGCGGCCAAGTGCTGATCCAGGCTGAGATCGGCCCCTTGCAGACGACTCAAGGCCCCCAGCATCTGCTGCTGGAGTTCGACCTTATCGGGAGTGACATCACTGATGCCAGGAGAAGATGAACCGGCGGCAGGTTTCGCGGCAGGAGCTTCGGACTTCGTGCCATTGACACGAGCCAAAGCCACAAGGCCCTCGATCAACGCCATGGGCTGAGTTTCGCCCAGAGCTTTGTCTTTCCAGAGCTCCTGCGGCAGACGCTCGATGGCGACACGGGCGGCATAACGCACATGGCGATCGCTATGGCTGAGGTAAGGCCAAGCAGCGGCGAGGATCTTCGCAGGCTCCTGGCCATCGGCATGCATGGATTCCAGGACATGGCGCATGCGGGTCTCTTCATCCAGAGGCAGCGCCTGCACAGGAGCTGTGGATTCATCACCCACATACGTGACACGATACACACCCGACTGAGTGCGGCGTCCTCCGATGGCGAAATACATGGCACCATCTTGAGGGTGAATGATGACATCGGTCAGAGGCAGTGGTTTGCCAAAGACAAACTCCTCACGCTCGGCCAGGAAGCTGGCGCCTTTTGGGTGCAGGTGGATGGCCCACATGGTGCCATAGGTCCAGTCGTTGATGAAGACCGCGCGCTGATACTTGGCGGGGAATTTGGCGCCTTGACCGCTGACCACGCCCGTGGGACTTCCAGGACCGATGTCCAAAGTCGTCGGCAAGCTATCGGGATAGTATCGCGGCCACTTCCCGCTGCCGCTGCGCCAGCCGTAGTCGGCACCACTGACACAATGATTCACACGCGTGGGGCGATACCAGGGGGAACCGATGTCCCACTCCATATCAGCATCGTAGGTGAAGAGCTCGCCGCTGAGATCGAAAGCGATGTCGAATTCATTGCGGAAGCCATAGCAGAAGAGCTCCACATCTTTGCCCTCAGGGGTCATGCTGCAGATGAATCCTCCCGGTGCCATCTTGCCCCGAGCATGTCCATTGGCATCCCACATGCGCGGCAGGATGTGATCTTCGTCCCAAAGTTTAGCGGGACGGCTTTTGGATAGTTCGTTAGGCAGCTCGGTATGATTGCCGCCATTGAAATAGATGCGCTTACCATCGGGGCTGACGGTCATGCTGTGCAGGCCATGCTCCCCACCACCGGCCATGGTGACCAATCGCTCTTTCTTATCGTATTGATCATCACCATCGGTGTCTTGAAGGCGATACAGACCATTGTCTTTACCGTTTTCATTCACCATCACATAGAGGCTATGAAAGGCATACAGAAGCCCGTGAGCCTTGCCGAATTCGATGTTTAGTTTCTCGGGCTTGAGCAACTCCGTCTTGCCAATGGCAGGAACGCTCATGCGATAGAGGCTGCCGTATTGATCACAAGCGATCAGGCGGCCTTTGTCATCGGTCGTCAGAGCCACCCAGGACCCCTGCTCTTCCTTGGGCACGGTGTAGAGGAGTTCCACCTTAAAGCCTTTTGGCACGGTCACGTCCTCAGCCGCCACCACCGTGCCTTCACCTTTGGAAAAACCGATCTTCCCATCAAACACCTTTCCCCAGGGGCCGACGCCATAAGCTCCGAGAACCACCGCCGGCTTCCAGTCATTCGTGCCCGTGGCCGCTGCCTGCCACTGGTCGTTGGTCTCGATGACCTCCACACCGCCCTGCTGTTTTTCCAGTTCGAGCTTGGCAATCATACCCGCGCTGCCTCCACGATTCGTGGCCTGCACTTCAATGACGTTGGTGGCTCCCAACTCCAAAAGCTTGATCACATCGACCTTTACCGGTTTCTGCCAATCCTCATTCACCACCGCCTTTTTGCCGTTGATGAAAACGGTCGCGCCATTGTCACAGGTCAGACTAAGGGTGGCGGATTTCGGGGTCAGCTTGAGATCAAAACTCTGCTTGAAGGTCGCTTTTTCCTGAGCCTCGGCTTTTTTCGATGACCAAATCCATTGCGGTTCCGCGTGAAGCGTCGCAGCCAAAGAACAAAGCGTGAGAAGAGGAAAGAAACGAGCCGTCATGGTCAAGAAAAAGGCATCAAAGTACGTGTTCCGTCATTCGTCCCTTACAGCGTGTTCCTTTATTTCGGAGTCGCGCGTTCTCAAACGCTCGGAACTTCCTCGAAGAAGTCTCGCCAGACAGAGATGGGCTTCTCGTCTTCCAGATCCCAAATCCGTATCTCTGGCCTGCCTTCCTGCCGGAAGAAATAGCCCATGATCCCATCATAGCGAGAATAAGCCAGAGACTCATAGACCAAGATTTCGCCCTCGCGGAAGCGATCCCTCAAGGCTCTGAAGTCGCATCGCACCCGATAAGCTTGCCCCCTGCGAAAAGGGCAGTCGCTTCCTCCGTTGGAATCAAGACAGGTTTCTGAATTCATTGGGTTTTGGACTCGCTTGGGAGTAGGTCTTGCGGCCTCCTAACGACCAACAAGGCCCGCCCACGTGTGATTAAAGCGATCTGGCGTCGATCAAATCTCAAGGCGCAGATTTGATCGTCACCCAATCGGAAACACACTAAATCATCCTGGATGTGAACCGCATTACGGATGTACCACGAGGCGAAAGGCAACTCCATCCCATACATCTCGGTTTTGAAACCTTTTTGCCAACGTTGCAGTCCATAGCTGGCCCAAAACCCAGTCAAATATCGCCACTTGTTGTTTGGAGACAGAGAAGGGATCTCTCCCCATAAGAGTCCGCCACCTTCACTCGGTGGAGACTTCCCTGGAAGGGATGAGCTAAAGTCGCCTATGAGTATCTTGTCGTGACCTTCACGTCTGCTTTGATACATCAGTTGATAGCCCCCTGAAGGCTTCGTTTGAACCCTCAAAGATCCATCTTTTTCCAGAATAGCGACTTCAGCCACGACTTGACCTTGGCTGCCATCTAGAGCGCATTGAATCACTTGGCGACCGTCTGACGAAACGTAAAACAATGAACAATCTGTGGGTAAATCCAGTTTTGATGCAGGCACTGTCTCCAGACGGGTAAGCATGGACTTGTCGCTAACGAGCCAATACCATCCAAACAGAAGTGGATAACTGATGGTTTGAATCAGAATCGTTGCCCTCAACACACGCCAGAAAGAGGCCCTTGTTGGTCGTAGAATCAGCCAGATAAAAGGCAGTTCGAGGAGCAACGTCAGAAGGAACGCGAGGATGACGAACCCCAAAAACCACGTCTTGATATTGACGATGGTGATCCCGTCTTGGTTGGCCAAAAAATAGCAAAGAGGGATACCGCCACACCAAGCCGAAAAGTAGTTAGCGGCCATGGAGATGCAGACACTTCTGATCTTTGATGTACCAAACCATCTGGCGATCAAGTTGCCATCTAATCCTCCCAGCAGCATGTTTCCTCCTGCCAAATGAGCCATACTGCCCAAGATGAATGGGGTGCCAACATTGGCTAAGAGGATCGGGTCATAGGTCAACATCACTTCGCCTGTTCATTCTAGTGAAGAACAACTGATCCCTTCAATCTCATTGTTCAAGCAAACGCCTAGAATCATTCCGCTGCATTCACTTGGCAGCCGAAAGCCTAAGCGACACGAGTGGACCAAGATTTAAGATGACTTCTCCCGATCCATGAAGCGAGATCAGCACAGCGCCTTCGCTGTGCTGATCGCTTGAGATCTCTCTCTCTCGCTGTCAGAGTAGGCTTACTTCTTCCCCTTCTGCGTCGCTGCGGTGAACCAGTCACCACCGCCGCCGCCTCCAAAGGGATTGCCCATACCACCTCCACTGCTGCGATTGCGATCTCCTCCGCCGAAGCCGCCGCTGCGCTGACCGCCGCCTGGGCCTCCCTGCGCTGCGGGACGAGGACCACCTCCGCCGGTCTTTTTCTCGAAGTCCGGTTTCGACTTCATGCTGAGGGCGATGCGCTTGCGCTGGATGTCCACCTCCGTGACGGTAACCATGACCTTCTGAGCCACCTTCACGACTTCAGCGGGATCACGCACAAAGGTATCGCTGAGCTGGCTGACGTGGACGAGGCCATCCTGATGCACGCCGATGTCCACGAAGGCCCCGAAGGCGGTCACGTTGGTGACGATGCCCGGCAGCTTCATGCCCACGGTCAGGTCCTTCATATCGTTGACACCTTCTGCGAAGTTGAAGACCTCGAACTGCTTACGTGGGTCACGTCCCGGCTTAGCCAATTCGTTCATGATGTCTTGCAGGGTCGGCAGACCAACTTCCTCGCTGACATACTTTTTCAGATCGATCTTCTGGCGTAGGTCCGCCTTCTGCATCAGGTCTGCCACGGTGCAGCCAAGATCCGCCGCCATTTTCTCCACCAGGGGATAACGCTCAGGGTGGACCGCGCTGGCATCGAGCGGATGCGTGGCGTTTCGGATACGCAGGAAGCCTGCAGCTTGCTCGAAGGCCTTGTCGCCCAGACGAGGCACCTTCAGCAGATCCTTGCGCGTCTTGAAGGGGCCGTTCTCGTTGCGGAAAGCCACGATGTTTGCCGCATGGGTGCTGTTGAGGCCGGACACATAGCTGAGCAACTGCTTGCTCGCCGTATTCAGTTCCACACCGACACCGTTCACCGCGCTGATCACCACGTTGTCCAGGCTGTTCTTCAGAAGGTTCTGATCCACGTCATGCTGATACTGACCGACTCCAATGGACTTGGCGTCAATCTTCACCAACTCGGCGAGCGGGTCCATGAGACGGCGTCCGATGGACACCGCACCACGCACAGTGACGTCATGGTTCGGGAACTCCTCACGCGCCACTTCACTGGCGCTGTAAATGGAGGCTCCGCTCTCATTCACCATGATGACGGGGATGGCCTTCGGCACACCGATCTTGTTGATGAAGTTTTCCGTCTCACGGCTGGCCGTGCCGTTACCGATGGCGATGGCTTCGATCTTGAAACGATCCACCAGATTGAGGATCAGCGTCTTCGCCTGCATCAGGCTGTTGCCTTCACCTAACAAATAGATCACATCATTGAAAAGGAGCTGACCTTGCGCATCCAGCACCACCACCTTACACCCTGTGCGGAAGCCTGGGTCGATCCCTAACACACGCTTCTGTCCGAGAGGCGCAGCCAGCAGGAGTTCACGCAGGTTATCCGCGAAAACACGCACCGCTTCGGCATCGGCCTTTTTCTTGGACTCCAGGCGAAACTCCGTCTCCATGCTGCTGCTGAGCAGGCGCTTGTAGCTATCCGCACAAGCCAGCTTCATCTGATCTGTGCACGCATTGCCGCCTTTGACAAAGAGATTGCTCACCACCTGCACCGCGGTGTCTTCCGGTGGGTTCACCCGCATCAGCAGGAAGCCTTCTTTTTCACCTCGGCGGATGGCCAGCATGCGGTGGGAGGGGATGGCCTTCAGCGGCTCAGACCAATCAAAGTAGTCCCGGAATTTCTGCGCATCCGCCTCGTTTTCCTTACCATACATCACCTTGGAGGACACCGTGCTCTGCTCGGCAAACAGCTTTCTCAGAGCAGCGCGAGCCTCCGCATTGTCACTGATACGCTCCGCAATGATGTCACGAGCACCGGCCAGCGCCTCATTCACATCCTTCACGCGAAGCTCTTCGTTTTCGTGATCTGGATTCACCAGCTTGGCCGCCTCGGAGGTCAGATCCACGCCATGAGTGAATAGATTCGCCTCGATGAAGTCCGCCAGCGGCTCTAGGCCCTTCTCCTTCGCAATCGTCGCCCGCGTGCGGCGCTTCGGACGGAACGGCGCAAAGATATCCTCCAGCACGTTCATCGTCTCGGCTTTCTCGATTTTTGCCCGCAGCACATCCGTCATCAGCTTGCGCTCCTCCAGAGACTTCACAATCGCCGCTCGTCGGTCATCCAGCGCCACCAGTTGCTCCATGCGATCCTTCACATTCTGGATCTGAACCTCATCCATAGAGCCCGTCGCCTCTTTACGGTAGCGAGCGATGAAGGGCACCGTCGCACCATCGGCGAAGAGCTTCGCCGTCGCCCCCACCTGGATGGCCTTCAGGCCTAGCTCCTTGGCGACGCGTTCGACATGCTCGATATTGATGTTCAGTTCGTTGGCAGCAGACATGGTTGAAAAAAGGTCAGTGGGTCAAAAATCAAAAGTCTGGAGGGTTGGGAGCACACCGCCCTGACACCTCATTGAGTTAGCGAAAGGGGTATCCAGGGCAACCCCAGAGGCACCTCAGCCCGAAACTTTTGTTCGCGTCCCAAGCTTGACAAACCCAACTGCGCTGTGCGCGAGCTGTGGTCAGTGGTCAGGCTGGCTTTTTACCCCTGATCTCCATTTACTGAAAACTGAAGACATCATACTGAACACCGTTTTACTGCCCATGCCCGCACCCGCCCCCTTTGATCCCGCCGACCTCCCTTCCCTGGCTCAGGCCACCCTGAAAGCCGCCAAGTTCCCCGTCCTTGCCACGGTGGAGGGGGATCAGCCCCGCGTCCGGCCCGTCTCTCCGGTGCGCACCGAGGGCTTCGTCGTCTATGTCGCCAATCTCCGCCGTTATGGCAAAACCGCCGAGCTCGCCGCCAACCCGAAGGCCGAACTCTGCTACACCGATGACGACCACAACCAAGTCCGCATCACCGCCACCGCCGAGATCCTCACCGACCGCGCCCTGCTGGAGGACATCTGGAATAGCAACGCCCTCCTCCGCACCTACCTGCGCGACATCAACAACCCCGAACTCATCATTTACAAGTTCACCCCCACGCGCGTCCGCTACATGAAGGAATGGGCTCTGGAGTATCACGAAGTGCTAGTGGGGCAGTGATTGGGCTCCAGTCTTATTAAACCAAGCTCAAAGCCTCATTACTCACTGGGTAATGTGCCTCTACACTCCGAAACCCTTTTGCTTTTTTCAAAAGGTTAATCTCGACTGATTTCTCTCAATCACAGTCGATTAATACGAACTATCTTTATTAAGAAACAAACCCCAACCCTAAAGACACGCAAACTTAGACCCGAGTATTTACCAAGCCTAGCGGCCAATAGCCCAGAAACAGGGAGCCGGACAACAATGAATGCATCCTTAAATCCACATGGATCGCGTCATTCTAAACGCCGACACCCTTATGAATCCTCCTTCCAGCGAATCCGGCTTACTACGAACCCATTCACACCTTCTTCCACGAAACCGACATTGGCACCGTTTTTTTCCGTGCTTTGTCGCTACTGCGGTCAGCTTATTGTTAGGTTCAGGTTCTGCGACAGCCCAGGTCACTGGAGATTGGAACTCAAATAGTAGCGCCAATTGGAGTGATACTTCTCGCTGGGTTGACGGAACCGTCCCCAATGGTGTCGGGCATATTGCAGACGTGGTTCATAACATCAGCTCCACGCGAACCATTACCCTCGATGTACCGGTGACTTTAGGGGTGCTTAGACTGGGCGATACGAATGCCAGTCATGCGTTTTACCTCCAGGGTGAGACTTTGACTTTCGACAACGGCGGAGCTGGAGCAATCCTGGACCACGGCATTGGAAGCCTCACTGGCGGGCCTTCGCAGAATCCTAGCAGCAGTGACCGTCTCACCATGAAAGTGATCCTCAATGAGGATCTGAAGATCTTCGCAGAGCGAAACATTCAGTTTTACGATAGCTGGGATGCTCAGGGGAATGACATCACCATTGAAGGCACCTCACGGGTGTATTTCGTGGGAACGAACGGGACCAGTAGTAATGGCCGCTTGAACAACGCGGGGACAGTCAACATCATTTCCGGGGAATTACGGTTCGATGGTCAGCAGGGAGGAGTGGAGAATTATGTAGATGCGCAGACGATTGAACTGGGAACTGGATCTCCTGGACCAGGCATGCGCGCCTTCACACGTTTTTATCTTGTGAACACCGAAGCCACACAGGATTTCGATCTCAATATGAATGGCTACTCCTGGTTCATTAACGACCTGGGGAACAATGATCAGACATTCACCGGCAATATCACACTCACCGGAGACTTCTCCACGAACATCATTGATTTGAACGACCCGGGCTCTCAAGAGCAACATCACTTCACCGGAGTCATCTCCGGCACAGGCGGTCTTACCCGGCTGAATACCGGGGCGATGATCTTACACAATGACAATACCTATCTAGGCGAAACCCATATTGAACGTGGACGTAGCACTAACCTGGGAAGCATCCAGCTCACTGATGCCAATGGAAGATTGTCGGGCACCACGGCTGTGGTCATTGATCGAGACGGCAGCTTCTATCTGGACAATTCTGCTGCGGTTAACAATGACCGTGTCAACGACGCAGCCGATTTGGAAATGGGTAGTTTGAGCCGCTTCCGAATCATCGGCAACAGCTCTTCCGCAGTCTCCGAAACCATGGCCAATCTCGTTTTCAAAGAGGGCACCGGACGCATCAATTTTGATCTGGCGGAAGGCTCACCGCAGACGACCACCCTCAATTTCAGCACTTTCCAGCGAACGAGCGGTAGCGTCGCACAGATTCAGGTTCTCGATAATCTGCCCGGAAGTCTGGGCACCACCGCGCAACTGCACATTGCGGACGCAGGCGCTAGCACGCAGCAGATCGGAGCCGGGGGCAGCAATGGCACCACCACCCGCACATTGGTCCTCGGTGCCTATGGCGGGGTGAATGACATTTCCAATCACTTCATGACTTTTGACAGTGATAACCCCACACTGCTGCGTCCGCTGGATTTTGATACGGAGTACCTGCTGTCCCAAAATCTGGTAGAGAACGGGGTGGCTCATACGCTCAATCGAAACACGATCGATGGCACCGGACATAACGTGATGATCAACTACAACGTGCAGCGTGCAGTGGATCCAGATCCTCAGGTGGATTGGTATGACGTTCGTCCAATTCGGGTGACTGAAAGCATCGCCATCAACTCCCTGCGATTTGGCACCAACACTCCCACCAATGGCCTCAATACGAACGAATTGGGCTCCACCCTCGTCTTAGACCCCAATGCGGTGATCTACCTGGGAGATAAAGCCGCGGGTGATGGTCTGCCCGCCATCTCCACCACCGGCTCGGGCATGTTGCTATTTGGACGAGATGCCGACGGGACCTCCCCAGGGAGCAACCAATACATCATTGGTGGAGCTATGGACTTCGGCTCGCGAGAGGCGATCATCGTCAATGAAAGTGGTAACAGCGCTCTCCTTCGGACGGAGATCCGAGGGACCGGCGGCCTGACCAAAGGGGGAGCCCAGGCCATCTATCTGGACAACGCCAACACCTATACCGGTCTAACGACCATTGCGGAGGGAACCATGGTCATTCGCCATGATCAGGCCCTGGGAGGCTCTCATCAGGTCACCGCCGTGGGAAATGGAGCGCTCTACATGGAGCACGGCCTCAGCATCTCCAGCGACACCGATCTTCTAATCACCAACCGCGGCGTCTCTGGCACGGTCCTGCGTAGCAACTCTGGGCACAATACCTGGAACGGCGATATCATCGTGGATAACGTCAGTGAACTGGGGCAGCTCATTTACACCCCTTATGTGAATGTCGCGACGGGTGATACCCTTTCACTCAATGGCACCATCTATGGCGCGGATCTGAATCACACCTTGGCTGAGGACGTGAATCTAAGTGACGCCCGCATCATCTCCACGGAAAGCAGCAGCGCCGGCATCATTAATATCAACGGCGTCTTTCAAGACACCATGAATGGCCCCTCTTCGGTCCCGGTGGCGGACACGAATGAAAATCATTTGTTACGCTTTCAAGTCACAGGGAATGACCAATTGGTCGTGAATGTGCGCCAGCAATGGAATGCAGCCGGGCGGATCCTCGTGGAGCAAGGGCTGCTGCGGTATGAGGGGGAGGGCAACTTCTGGACAGATGAAGCCGCTGCCGTCATCTCACCGACCAACGGTCAAAGTGGCATGCGTTTCAGCGGCAGCTCATCAGGCAATGTAGCAAACATTCATCTGGTGCTGACGAAAGATGGCCAGAAGCTGAACATTGACCGCGTGGACATTGGCGGCAACGGCGGCAGTGATAACTACAATGACTTGGGGAACATCGTGCTGGCGGGCAGTCACAGCAGTGGGACGGTGACCTTCGGTAACGGTGCCAGCGTCATCTCCTACGGGGCCTCAGACTCCACCCGCTCTCATACGCGTGACCTCGCTGTTTTTGCGCTGGGAGAAGGCATCGTGAACGTGGATTTCCGTCTGGATGACACGGATGGGGACGTGCATACCTCCTTCACCAAAATTGGTAGCGGCATTGTGAACCTGCGGGGGGATAACAGCAGCAGCAATGGAGATGTTGAGCAAGTGAACCTGGCTGGAGGTCTCCTCCGACTCACGAATTACGGTAGCTCCACCGGGACTCGTTTTGACAATGGAGCCATGCTGACCTTCAGCGGTGGCAGTCTGGAAATGGATGGGGTGGGGTCCACTTCTGATAAAACGGAAAATTTCACTGGCACCGCCGTGGGTGGCGCAACGACGTTTCCCACAGGCTCGGCGAAAACGATTGTGGGTGCAGGCAGCTCCAATGTGATCGTGACCTCCGACGTGGGCCGGACCACGACACTGAACATTGGAAGTGCTGATGTGGCGTTGGATCGGCAGTCGGGAGGTACCTTGAACTTTGTCGAAAATAACCAGGGCGGAACCTCGGTGATCACCTTCACCGGTAGTGGTGGACCTGCCGCAGATACGGCCATTGCCTGGGCCACCTATGGTGACAGTTTTGATTCCAGCACCCGCAGCATCAATGCGCTGGACTTTGCGATGGTGGATAGTGCCGGAAATGTCTCCGCCTTTGATTCCGCGAACCGTGAGAATGTAGATGATGCCGGGAGCTGGAATGCTGGGACGGATGTCAGTGAAGGTGCAGCGGGATTCAGCGGCACCACGACGGCCGGTGCCAATATCAATACCCTGCACTTTGACCATGATGGCAGCAGCACACTCACCATTGATGCAAGTGGTCTCACCATCGAAAGTGGGGGGCTCATGGTCAGTTCAGCCGTGGCGACCACGGGCTCAACGAAGACGCTCACGGGAGGGTCTCTTCGGGCAGGTGCAGGACAGGATCTGATCATTCATCATTATGGTGCCGATACCCTCACGGTGGCTTCGGACATCGTGGATAACAGCGGCACAGCCTTGGTTAAAACAGGTCGTGGTGAACTGGTCCTCTCCGGTAGCAATAGCTACACCGGTGCCACGCATCTCAATGGCGGCACGGTCACGATCGACAGTGATGATCGACTGGGGGTGGCACCAACCTCCACTCAAGAAGCGCATCTGCGTTTCAACGGCGGCACCCTAAGAGCCACGGCGGATCTAACCCTGGATGCGAACCGCGGCATCATGATCGGGGGCAATGGCGGCGGCATCTCCGTGGATGACGGAGCCACTCTGAGCTATGGCGGCATTTTGACCTCTGAGCCGAATCCTACCGCAGGCTATGCTACTCCGCTAGCCACGGGGGCGCTGATCAAAACCGGAACGGGCACCCTTTCTCTGACGGGGACGGTGAACAACACCTTCACGGGCCAACTCGATGTGCGCGAAGGCACACTGCGCTGGGATGGCCAAGGGCTGGGAGATGTCACACTACATATTTTCGGCACCAGCAATGCTTTTCTGGATGGGACCATCATCCGCAGCGGAGCGACCTTGGATCTCGCGGGCGGAACCTTCGCAACCAACTCCAATGACAACGCCATCATTGAGGAGTGGTTCACCTTCGAAGCAGGTAGTACACTCTCCACCTCCCTGATCAGTGACTCGACCACGCCTCGTGATCGCAACTACTATCTGCGCGGAGTCGTTCATCTCGACGCCTTGGGACAAGCCGGTACCATCGAGGGGGCCATCACCATGAATGTGGCACGCCGTGGCATCTACTTCAATGATGACGGCGGTTACATCACCGGTGACGGGAGCATCCAGAAGGTGGGTGCAGGTGCCCTTTACTTCCGGGACAGCAGTCCTGAATGGACCGGGCAATTGATCATCAATGAAGGCACTGCCCAGGCTTACAGTGCGGGGGATGTCTTTGGCACGGGCACTTTGCCGATTTTGTTAGGCCACGATGGGTCTTCTTTGGGTGAAACACCCGGGGGCAACAGCACGGCTGGTATTTACATCCGGAATGAGACCGGTTTTCAAACCATCCCTTCCATCGAACACGACATCATCGTCCGCAACGAAAACGGTTTGGGAAGTCAAGTAAAACGCCTCGGAGGGGCTTATCTGACCCATGAAAACGTGGCTGCATTCAACGGCAATCTAATCCTGAACGACGATGTCGAGTTCTACTACCAAGATGATGCCCGTGACTCCACAATTACGGACAATTCGTCGCAGGTGCGTAACGACACACGCAACTACGGTGCGCCTGAGAACTCTGAAACGGTCTTCATCAATTTCAATGGAGACATCTCAGGAACGGGCGAAATCAAAACCAACATCTCACAAGGAGGCAACGGCAATACCATCAATGGTAGCATTTCCGGTGAGATGGATGACCTCGTGATATATACCATCTTCGGCCTCAACGGAGATAACACCGACTGGACAGGTGACCTGATCATCAGCAACAACGGCACCGGCGGCGGCGTCGATGACGTGGATCGCCAAGCTTTTGTTCGCCTGGGAAACACCTTAGCCCTCAATGATAACACCGTCCGTTTTGGTAATCGTGGCCACCTGCAATTGGCGGGGCTCGACAAGACATTCACGCAGAACTTTTTGTTCATCGGCGGCACGGGCAACGCACCCACGGCTAAGATTCAAAACGCCTCTGAGACCGACATCACCATTACCTTTCACGCAGATGAAACTCGAATCGAGTCCTTATTCCAAGATGTCGGCGTGGGTCTGGATGAAGGTGTGGGTTATGGCAGCACTTTAGCCCGACAAGGCTTGTTGAATGTGGTGAAGACAGGTGCCGGCCATACGGTCTTCGGTGCTTCCACCGGCGGCAACGACATCATTGACTCTTTCAGCAGCTATCGAGGAACCACAACCATCCAGGGAGGCATTCTTTATGCTGGTAGTAATAACTCGCTATCACCCAACTCCCGCTTCATCGTGGAAGACGGTGCAGCGTTGAGCATCTATTGGGATGAAGCTGGCACCGGCTTTGAAACCACGATCGGCTCCCTGGAAGGGGGCAGTGGTGCCCTGGTGAATATTGACAGTTCTATCTTGAGTGTGGGCGGAGACGGCACCACCGATGCCGACTTCGCCGGAACGATCTTGGGAGTCGGCACTCTTGTCAAGGTGGGAACAGGCACGCAGAGATTGTCAGGGGATAACACCTTCGATTCTTTCGAGGTAGCGATTGTCAATGGCTCTCTCGTTGGCGGCACGAACACGGCTTTTGGTCTCAGCGGGAATCAGATTTCCACGGGAGGCTCCTTCTCTACCATCAATCGTCTGGATGCACGAGTAGAGTTGCTCTTAGACGGTAGCGCGGACGCTGTGGAGAATTTCGTGTGGATGAACCCAGATAGCGCCTATGAGGGAGTGACAATCATTGGCACCCGCGCGACAAGCGGCACCTACGGGTTTGCCGACACGTCCGCTTTAGAAGCCAACAATAGCTTTTTTACCCGTTCCGATGGCACGTCCACCTTCCGGTTTGGAGGTAAGATTGACGACTTGGAATGGGGAAGCTCTGTCACCAAGATCGGCAGCGGCACCGTCGAGCTTTACGCTTCCAATGTCTATGGATTCGAAGCTTTCTCCGGCCAAGCTATTGATGGTGGGACCATTATCCGAGAAGGGCTGCTTTCCGTTTTCAATGAAGGTGCTTTGGCCTCCACAGTGGTGGAACTCGGTGATACTCGCCGCGTCCTGGATGAAAATGTTTTCTTAGCCACTTCCTCCGGCCTAGTCACCCGTATCCAGGGAGCATTTGAAGCCGATAGCGATGGTTTGGGCGGTTCAGGAAACGGTGCTTTCGTAGGCGTAAGCACTGACGTTGACGGAGTGACTCTCACAAGCTCGGACATCGGCAAACGCATCTTGGTTAAAGATGAACATGGTAATCCGGAGCGTAACGGCATTTACGAAATCGTTAGCATCGACAGTGACCGTAACACGATGACTCTTGTTCGGGCAGGAGACTTCGATGAGGAAACGGAAATGCTTTATGGCACCAGTGTTACTGTCGAAGGGGGCAGTCATGCAGGGGACAGCTTCTTCATGATTTCCCAAGACATCTCGACGGTGAATGGCGAAGAAACAGATCCGGTTTATTGGGAACAAGAGACCCAAAATGCCAATTTAGGACTCATGGCAGGTGAGGCTGACCTGACCATCTTCAATGACATCGATATTAACGATACGAATGGTCAAGGCATCACCTCCATCGGCGGCTTGTTTACCACAGGTAATTCAATCTTCGCCGGGAACATCACTCTGCAACACCAGGATGACACCGACAACATTCGTGAAGTCACACTGACATCCGCCTCCAATACGGACTCAGGTTCGGGTGAACGAGGTATCATCTTTACAGGCATCCTCTCCGAAGCGGAGTTTGGCGACACACTTCACGTTAGAATTGAAGGGGGTGGCAGTGTGACACTCACGTCTGATGGCCATAGCTATACGGGTAAGACAACCGTCGGAACCGATAGCACGTTAGTCCTTCATGGGAATGCAGCGATCTCTTCATCGAACTGGATCGAAACAGAAAACGGAGCCATTTTTGACACCACCCAGCTTTCCAGCGGTGGCAGCTATATCACTGAAGCGGTGATCAGCGGCACAGGCACATTTCAAACGGGCTCAGGCCAGTCGCTTATCGTTGAAGGCAATGGCATCGTACGTCCTGGTCTGTCCAGTAGTCCCTATCTCGTCTCAACTGCGGGAGATCAAATCGGAACGATCATCATCAATGGCGATTTGGACCTTACCGCAGGTGGCGATGTGGATCGGATCTTCCTACAGATGGGATCAGGTGGCGGCGCTGACTACAATGATGCCGATAACATGGTCGCCAACATGGGATCTGGCAGCGGGGTCTTTAACTCATGGTTAGCCTCCCAAGGAGACATCTATGACGCCTACACTGGAGGTAACCATGACCGCCTGACGATCACAGGCAATCTCGCTCTAGATGCAGGCGGATACATCCACTTCGACAATGGTGGAGGTTACACGCCTCAGTTTGGAGATGTCTTCAATCTTCTCGATTGGACAAGTCTCACCCAGAATGATTTCGAAGAAGGAAGCCTTCAACGGTCTGGTGGAATGATCGGAGATCTTTATCTCCCAGATCTCGCTGCTGGTTGGTTCTATAACATGAGTCTCTTCGCGTCTCACGGCATCGTCGTCGTAGTGCCGGAACCGAGCCGAGCTCTTCTTCTCATTTTCTCGCTGGTCTTGCTTCTACAAAGAAGGCGCAGATCGGCAATGCAAACGCCACGCTACTAAACTTAACCCCAATGAAGAATACGCATGAATAACCCTGCCCTACCTTCATCACACACGAGAAGACCCCAGCGACGAGGACTCGCTTTGGTGCTCGTGCTCACATCCATCTCGCTCTGCTTGATTCTGATGGTCGCTCTCTTGAGCATCAGTCAAACAGAACTCAAGTCCACCGCCGCTTCTGCTAGAGGAGCATCCGCACGTTTGCACGCCGACTCAGCGATCAGCATGGTCATCGGCCAGATCCAAACCGCAACGCACCAGGATGCAGATGTCGCAGGCTTTGAAACCTGGGCGTCTCAGCCAGGAATGGTGCGGCAATATGAAGAGAACGGCAGTCTGCTTAAAGGTAACAAACTTTACTCGGACCGTAACATGGTCGCCAAAACTGAAGCGGAGATCATCAACGACACGCCACCAGCGGACTGGAATGAACGCACCGATCAATATGTGGACATGAACGAGCCTGTGGCTAGGCGAGACATTACCAATCCAGAGGCACCGCCGCGTTGGTTCTTTCCAATCATCGACCCACGAGCTTATTGTACGCAAGCCGACAAATCCGTGGAGGGCTTTTCCTATTCCCAACACCTCAATGGATCTTCTGGGAATGTTCTCAATGGGGTGGTTTTACCCGGTGCGGATGAGCCAGATCAACAGCGTCTGCCCATGCCTGTCGAATGGCTTTATGTCCTCCGCGATGGCACCATTGGCTATCTCGACGAGGCCAACAAGTTTGTGGGACCGAGCGGGATCGTAGCCAGCAGTCAAAATCCGATTGTGTCTCGTGTCGCTTTCTGGACGGATGATGAATCCTGCAAGATTAACATCAACACGGCTGCCGAAGGTACTTATTGGGATACTCCAAGGCTCTTCCATGACCGGGATGGTGACTGGGCACGATTCCAGCCCATGGCTTACGAATACCAGCGTTATCCTGGACACCCCGCCATGGTTTCCATGAGCACTGTCTTGTTTCCCAATGAAAACATGAATCCGCCACGTAGCGACACGGCTCAGTTCAAAAAAGCGCTCGACTTCAAAGAAGCTATTTACGATCTCATTCCTAAAATCCTTCCAGGCGGATCCAAAGCGGGGTCCGTGCTGGTGCCTGCGGGCAGGAGCTTTTCCCCGACGGACTTCAAAGAAGTACAACATGCGCTCAACGAGCGACTCTTCGCCTCTGTGGATGAATTTCTTCTTCGCCCCCAGGTTGGGCAAAACGGCGAGCGAGACGAGATCGATCTCGAAACTAGCGGTGCTTGGTCAGGCATGAGTCGTCCAGAGGTGGTCGAGAGATTACGCCCATTCCTAACGCCGCGCAGCCGATCGCCGGAACTCAATCCCTTCGGACGGCCTAAAATCGCGATGTGGCCCTTGCACGCGATCAATACCCCTCAGTATCGCACCGTCTTTGATCGAACCATCGCTTACTGTTCAACCCTCGCAGGCAAGCCTTATTACTTCACACGCAGGGATAGCACCGATCAAAGGGAGCTGACTAACATTGTGCGTAACAAGCAGTTATTCGACTATCTGATGGACCTCACGAGCCGTCCAATCCCCGGTTTTGCCACATCACAAAACGCCACCTTCGAATACAAATACGGAGATAACAGACAACAAATCCTCGTTGAGATCTTTGATTACATCCGCTCAACGAACCTCTGTGATGACAATATCATCGAAGCCTCGGTTGGAGATAGCCCCACCATTCCAGGTTTGCCTAATTCCCGCGAAATCGCTTATGCTGGCGATGGAGGTCTGGCTGGAAAGACATTTACACCAATGCGGAGTGCACAAGGCGGTAGCTATCCCGGTCATGGTGAAGTCACTCCGACGATTGTTTCAAAAGGCCGCGGCGAATACTATCGCGGTATGGGCCGCTTTTTCACGATCAGTGAAGCAGGTCTCCATTTCATCGCTACCGCGCAGGGAACAGAGCAGGCTGGCGGCATCTCGGCCACTAAGATTGTCCCCACTGTACCACCTCCCGAAGTCGATTACACGCCACCCACCTGGCGCGGAAACGGATGGGGAGAAAGCAACCGATGGTACTCGAATTTTCCCCCTCTGAGTGAAGAAAATCGGGATCCCAAAAAGGGCTTTTATAAAACCAAGTATCCGACCAAGCATCTACTCGAAGGACATGCAGGAGATGATGAAGAACATCCTGGTTACAACCCGATGAATTGGAACTGGACCCTCAATAAAGACACGCCACTCGAGGATGGTATGAAACGTGTCCAGGCCACCATTCTTCTGGAATGGTTCTCCCCCTCCGCAGGTTGGGCACGCATCAATCCCAACATCGCCATTGAGGTGGACACCAGCGATTTGAGAATCGGAGACAAACTCATGTTTCCCATGAATAATGGCAGACCCATTCTAGTACGCCCATTCAAACACATGAGTGCGGCCAATGGCGTGTATCGCCGTGGCGGCACCACCTCCTATCGAGCTTTCCTCCAGGAGCGCAAGCTGCCCGCCGTAGCAGCCGGGGTCAATGGTTACACCGCTGGCAGCATCCTGCATGCCGATACAAACATTCCCGCTAATTCCAGCGATTACCCTTATCGTTCAGGCAAGGTGGATTATTCGTATTACGATAATCGGTCGTCTATCCTACAGGAATGCAATCAGTACAATCTGGTGAGCGATTTCTTTGACGTGCCCGGCGGTGATTTGGGCAAGATCGATTTCAAAGGCGGGAATCTGATCGTGAAGATCGTGACCAATACAGCTAGGCCGACTGTTCTTCAGACGTTTACTTTCAAATTCCCCGGTGCTAAAATCCCATCACCGATCCTGGCCACCAAGAACTCGGACACGGCGTGGACTCGTGAAAACAATGGCACGTGGCGGGTAGATCAACCAGTACCCGCACCTTACTGGTGGGCCTTTCACTCGGATGGAGCTCTAGGCCGCGATGTGGATGGCAAGATCACTAAAATTGCCGCTGATCCAGCTTCTCGAATGGGCGGACGTTTTCGCTACATTGGCAATGAGATCGGAAACTACCGAAACGGCGTTTTCCGGCGTGGAAATCTGGCAATTGATGACGATACCATACAATCCATGGTGCTGCGCCACGGAGATCCTCGCCTCACCATGGGACAGTATAATGTCCCTGACACAGAGTTTGTTAAGCATCGTCTCTACGCTCAGCAGCGCATGGCTCATAACATCGTGTTACGGCACTGGAGTGAAGGTCCCGGGCTAGACCAGGGAGAAGATAAAAAGGGCTGGCGTCTGGTCAAAGATGCCAACTATTACAGCTCATTCCTCCCTGACCATCCCTACACAGCCGCCACCGGTGCCGGGCTTCAGAAGTATGGCGATTTTGACCGTGGTATTGCCAACCAAACGGATGGTGCCTACATCAACAAACCAGATGAAGGCAATAGCTACAGCATCATCAATCCAGACAATGATGAGCAACTGGTGCCGTACTTCTCCCGCTCCTGGGAATCCTGGCAAGGAGGCTCCTCTTACTTTTCTCCCAATCGGCAAGTGGCTTCTCCAGGCATGTTTGGCTCACTCCCCACGGGAGTTCATGCCTCAGGCACAAGCCCGATCGGTAAACGGCGCGAGCCATGGCGCACGCTTCTCTTCCGGCCGCAAAGCTGGAGTACCAAACGGGGCCAGCGAGCTCACATTGGAGCTCCTACCTATCTCAAAGGTTACGGCAGAAGTAGCAGGGGATTATCGATTCAAGGCAATGATCCTGCCGACTATCTCTTGATGGACTTCTTCTGGATGCCTGTCGTAGAGCCGTATGCCATCAGCGCTCCCGCCTCCACCGCCGGAAAAATCAACATGAACTACAACATGGTGCCGTTCCGGCATATCCATCGCGCTACGGCCATGCATGCTCTCATGAAGAGCGAGGTTCTCACTGCAGTCTCCCATGATGATGCCAATATCTATCTTCGCCGTCCCGGAAGTCGGCCTGATGATCAAGGGGCCGAGACTTGGTTCTGGGGGGAGGGCAATGGCGTCTCAGGGAAGAAGTTCTGGCATCGCAAAATCGATATCGATGCCACGCTCAAACTCTTCGATGAGCGCTTCCAATCAGGCTTCGCTTTCATTTCACCAGCACAGATCTGCGAGATGTATCTACTGCCGAAAAAGGCTGATGCCAGCGACACCCAGGTGCCGGATCAGTGGCCCAATAACGTCACCGACCTCATCAAAACCGGTAATCCAAATGGCATCCACAAGTTCTGGGAGGATCATGCCGTCACGGGAGAAAACCTGCGTGAGCGCCCCTACACCAACCTCTACCCACGCCTAACAACACGTTCAAATACCTATCAGGTCTTCGTGCGATCCCAGGTCATTCAGAAGGCAAGGTCATCTGCCTCTGACTCCTTTGATTCTGAGAAGGACCAAATCGGGGCAGAATACCGCGGGTCGGTGATCATCGAGCGCTACCTGGATCTTCAAGATCCCCAATTGGATTCTGCTCAAGGGCTCGATTTCGCCACGGGGAACCTTATGGCCAAACCACCTCTTGAGGACATGCATAAGTTCCGCGTCATCGCTCAAAAACGCTTTGACCCCTAATCCCATCTAAAACTCTTCACCTCACTCAGAAGTCATGAATCTTATATCTTTAAGACCTCACCCCCCATTTCTTCCTCCTCTCAAAAGAAAGGGGTTCTCTTTGGTGGAAGTCATGATGTCGCTAGGCATCGCAGCGCTCGGGTTTGTCACGATGCTTGGGCTTTTGCCCCAGGGATTACAACTCTCTCGCAGCGCCGCTGAGATCTCCGCAGAATCGCGAATCAATCAAAAGCTATCAGGAGAACTGCTGACGGCATCCTGGGGGCAACTGAACTGGAGCGGTTACGGTCCCGTTCGTTATTTCAATGATCAAGGCATTGAGCTCTCACAACAAGAGATCAAAGACAATCCAGGAGCCGAAATGGACGTTGCCTACGCAGCTTCCGTTCGAATGCCTGACACTCCGATGGATTTCCGTCTCCCCTCAGGTTCCACAGCGACCAATCAGCCGAGCGATTATCTGAGACGGATGCAGATCTGCATCGTCGCTAATCCCACCACTAATTTTGATTTCAGCTCCGTATCCGAGCGGCGCGTCCGCACTCATACCATCATCCTGGCTAAGATTGATGGCTAACCTAACAACCTCTTATGAAGACACCCCGATTTATTCCCCCACTCATTCCGCGTGTTGGTTTCACCCTGGTGGAGCTACTCGTGTCGATGGTGGTATTGACCATCATCATGCTTATGTCAGCGCGGTTCATCGGTCAGATGCAGCGCACCTGGTCCGCTAGCAGTGCTCGTCTGGAGCAGTTTCGTGAAGCCCGCACCGCTTTCGAGACCATCACGCAAGCTCTTCGGCAAGCGACGCTCAATACTTACCTAACCTATGAGTATAACACGGGTCCCAATCCTACTGTTCCTTCGTCGAAAGACGAGGCTCCGAGAAAATACGTCCGCCATTCAGAGCTGCAATTCGTTACAGGCCGAGCGGCAGACCTTCTCGGCAGCGAGTCCCCTGAGTTGATGAAAAACCATGCAGTTTTCCTCCAAGCTCCCATGGGGATAACCGCACGGCCAGGCTACGAAGGCCTCCAGCGCCTGCTCTGCGGTCGTGGTTATTTCATCAAACATGGCAGTGACGAGACGTATCGGCCTCAGCATGTCAGCACAGAACGAGTGCGTTTCCGTCTATGGGAGTATCGCCCATTTTCCGAGATGAATGAGATCTACTCCGTCAATCCAGGCGGATGGTTTTCTAACATTACTTCGGACACGGTTGAAGCAGATGAAACGGTGGAGCGTCCTTCACAACTTCGCCCCATAGCGGAGAACATCGTTGCTTTGATCATCTCTCCACAGGTCACAGCGGAAGATGCTCGGGAACGCAATTCCGATAAAACCTGGATCGCCCCGAATTATGCCTATGACTCCACCACGATCTCCGGCGAAAGTGTGCAAAATCCTCAAGGTACGCAGCACCTTCTCCCTCCCGTGATCGTTGTCACACTAGTCGCGATTGATGAAGCTTCGGCACAAAAACTTGCAGATCGTCACGGCGATGCAGTTCCTGATCTGATTCCTGACGGTAGCTTTGAATCCTGCGACGACTTCGCTCAAGATCTGGCAGCCTTAGAAGCCAATCTGGCCAAGCAAAAGCTCAACTACCGAGTCTTCACCGCCGCAGTGCCCATGCGAAACTCCAAGTGGAATCAGATGTATCGATAACTTTGCCCCCCTAACCATTACCATGAAAATGAAACCGCAAATTCCATCACGGCAGATGCTCGCTGCCGCATTCACTCTTCTGGAGGTCATGGTCGTCGTGGTGATCTTATCTCTACTCCTCGCTCTGCTGACGCCCCCGCTCATCAGCGTCATGGAATCAAATCGGCTGACCCAGAGCGGCCAGAGTTTGCTCTTCCGCGTTTCCATGGCTCAGCAGCTTGCGCTTACGGAAAACCGACCCGTCGAAATGCGCTTCTTTAACTATGCCGATGATAATGGTGTAAAAGGTTTCCATGCAGCTCAGTTGTTTTTCTTTGATGAAACCGACAACGTTCTTAATGCCATCGAAAGCCCGTTATACTTCAATCAAGGCGTCATGATTTCAGACAGCGCCATTTCCCCACTGATTGCTTCGTCCTCCGAGAAGGGCTCCAGTGAAAGTCTCCCCGCAGAGAGGGAGCCCTTCAAATCCCGTTCTGCCACTTACAAGAAAATCGTCTTCTATCCCAACGGCTCCACCAGCATCAATCTGCCTCTCCGTGATGCCTATGCGACACTATGCTCTACACGCGCCACCGTCGCAGATGCCTCGTCGCCCCCGCAGAACTATTACACCATTCAGATTGATCCGGTCAATGGCAATGCCAAGAGCTACCGCCCACAATGAGATGGTCAGCTCATGACTAGATCTGAGATTCTCTCAGGAGGTAGGAACGTTTTTTTCCCCCAAGGCCATCCGCCCTAGAGCCAGGGAACCGAGCAAACCTGAACGCCCGCCCAGGCCGGGTGAGGTCAAAAACTTCTGGATGTCCTCACTCAACTCAGGAGCGGCTACATAGCCATTCAAGTGGTGCATCAGTTTTCCTTGAACCAGAGGGATGAGATGGGGTTGCTGCATCACCCCCCCCCCTAGAATGATCCGCTTGGGAGAGAGTGTCAGCGTGAGATTCATCAGGGCATAGCCCATAACGTCCGCCACCTCTTCCCATGCAGGATGATCGGGAGGCAATGCATCGGCTTTGACTCCCCAACGTTTCGCGATGGAGGGACCACAAACATAGCCTTCCACACAGCTTTTGTGGTAAGGGCACTGGCCCTCGCGTTGAATCGCCAAACTGTTGTGAGGAGGCGGAACGATGAGGTGACCGATCTCAGGATGAAGCAGACCGTGGAGCAATTGGCCATTGACCAACACACCGCCGCCAACCCCTGTGCCGACAGTGATATAAATCAGTGGGTCTTTCCC
The DNA here is from genome assembly GCF_900167535.1 of Prosthecobacter debontii. NCBI lineage: Bacteria > Pseudomonadati > Verrucomicrobiota > Verrucomicrobiia > Verrucomicrobiales > Verrucomicrobiaceae > Prosthecobacter > Prosthecobacter debontii. The sequence continues at coordinate 140,637 of NZ_FUYE01000004.1, read as the reverse complement.
CTGCCCTGCTCCCCAGAGATATTCGGCGAGGACAGCTGCATTCACATCGGTATCAAAGCCCACCGGCACTTTGAATCGGTTCCTGAAAAAGCCCACCACATCGGTCTGATGCCAATGCGGTTTCGGAGTCGTGGTAATGTAACCGTAGGTATCACTCTCCTTATTCAAGTCCACAGGACCAAACGTGCCGATTCCAATGGCTGCGATTGGCCCATGCTCCACCTTCATCTTGGAAATCCAGTGACTGACATTCTCCAGCGTCTCCTGGGGCGTCGTCGTCTCGATACGCGTCGTCGCTAACAGATGATGGGGGTCACTACCGATCCCACAGACAAACTTCGTGCCACCACCCTCGATGGCGACGATTAAAGGAGATTGTTCACTCATGAGTTACGCACAGCAATCGAGTCCCGAATGCCCAGGCTCGCATAGATTTCCCGGGTGGCTTGGGACTTATTCAAAGTATAAAAGTGGATGCCGTCCACGCCATGCTCCAGCAGGTCACGGCACTGCTCGGTGGCGTAGTGGACGCCCACACGCTGCACGGCTTCTTCATCACCATTGCAGCGCTGAATCGCCCGCATCAGCTTTGCAGGATAGCGGGCACCGGCAGCTAGCTCCGCCATCCGGCGCATTCCGCCGGCGCTGGTGATTGGCATAATGCCCGCGATGATCGGCACATGAATACCTGCAATACGGCAGCGATCGCGGAAATCGAGGAAGTCGTGATTGTCGAAAAAGAGCTGCGTGCAGATGTAATCTGCCCCTGCATCCACTTTGGCTTTCAGATAATCCATTTCCAACATTCGATTCGGAGTGCTTGGGTGGCCCTCTGGAAAACCAGCCACACCGATACCAAAGCCCCGCCGGTCAGGATGTGAGTGAGAGTTATTGAACTTCGTAATGAAGCTCACCAGATCCGCCGCGTGCTGAAAAGCATCGTTCTTCCGGTTATATCCTTCCAAATTCCGTGGAGGATCACCACCCAAAGCTAGTATGTTGCTCACTCCAGCTTCTGCATAGCGCTCCAGGATAGCGGCGATATCCGCCTCACTGTGGCACACGCACGTCAGATGTGGCACCGGGTCCAGCGTCGTCTCCTTTTTGATCCTCACCACGAGGTCATGAGTCAACTCGCGTGTGCTACCACCTGCGCCATAGGTTACGCTGACAAAGGATGGCTTGAAGGATTCCAGGTCCGTGATGGTTTCAAAAAGCGCCTCAGAGGCCTCAGCCGTCTTTGCGGGGAAAAACTCAAACGAAAGCGTCGGGCGCTGAGCGGCAAGGATATCGGCAATGTGCATTGAGTTGGGGAAGTGGGAGTCGCCCCATACAAGGCAGGAGAAGCGCCTGAGCAAGTCATAGAATCTTCATAAGCCCAATCCTTTCACCTGCCACTGTGTCTTGACGCTACCGCCTACAGCCTCCATGATCCACCTACTCATGGCCATCACCGTCGCCATTCTCGCTGTCCTCGGCGTGCTTCTGATGATCTTGGAGACCTTCGTCCCCGGCATGGTGGCGGGTATCCTCGGAGCTCTCTGCGTCTTGGCCAGTGTTGCCCTCATCATGTTGGCCGACGACTTTGCTACTTGGCCCGGCTGGCTACGTGCCACCACGGCTTGCGCCATCATCGTCGGCAGCATTGTCCTTCAGCTCGTCTGGTTGCGTTACTTTGCCGTGAAGTTCTGGCATCGCACGTTTACCCTTCAAGCCAGCGTGCCGCCGCCAGATCAGCCTCAGTTCCTGCCTGCGGGTACAGAGGGCGTCGCACTCACGGAATTGCGCCCCCTCGGCCGAGCAGACTTTCAGGGCATGCGCCGCGAGGTGCGTTGCGAGGATGGCTTTGCCCCCCAGGGCTCACGCCTCCGCGTCACCGGTTCAGAGCCTGGCAATCTGATTGTTCGCCTTATTCCCACCACCCAACCCACGTCCTAGACACCGCTTATGCCAAACCTACAGCTACTCCTCGTCGGCGGCGCCATCATCGTTGGCCTCATCGTTTTCCTCATCATTGCGAAGTTCTTTAACATCTGGCTCCGCGCTCGCATCGCCAATGCGCCCGTCAGCATCGTTAACCTCCTGGCGATGTATCTGCGCGGCGTGCCCAATGCCCTCATCGTGGATACCCGCATCACGGCTGCCAAGGCCGGCATCAACATCACCACAGACCAGCTTGAAGCCCACTACCTTGCTGGCGGAGAGGTCACCCACGTCGTCCTCTCCCTGATCGCAGCAGATAAGGCCGGTATCCCGCTCGACTTCAAGCGTGCCTGCGCCATTGACCTCGCCTGTAAAGGCACATCCAAGACCGTTCTCGAAGCCGTCCGCACCAGTATCAACCCCAAGGTGATCGACTGCCCGCATCCTGACATGGGCCGGGGAGGTAAGATTGATGCTGTGGCGAAAGACGGCATCTCCCTCCGTGTCCGCGCCCGAGTCACTGTCCGCACCAATCTGGACCGATTCATCGGCGGTGCCACCGAGGAAACCGTCATCGCTCGTGTCGGCGAAGGCATCGTCAGCAGCATCGGTTCCTCCCCCTCTTATAAAGCCGTTCTGGAAAACCCCGATAGCATCTCTAAGCTCGTCCTTCACAAAGGCGTGGATGCTGGTACTGCTTTCGAGATCCTCTCCATCGACATCGCCGACATCGACGTGGGTGAAAACGTCGGTGCCAAACTTCAGGCTGAGCAGGCCGAAACCGATAAAAAGATCGCCCAAGCCAATGCCGAAGTGCGCCGTGCCGCCGCCGTCGCCGTCGAGCAGGAAATGTCGGCTCGCACACAAGAAATGCGCGCCAAAGTGGTGGAATCCGAAGCCGAAATCCCCATGGCCATTGCCGAAGCTTTCCGCAACGGTAACCTCGGCATCATGGACTTTGCCCGCTACAAAAACATCACTGCCGATACGGATATGCGGGCCAAGATTGCTGGGCAGGAAAATGGGGCTGGGCAGTGACGGCAACCGTTTTCCCCTCTGACTTGACCATTTAAGCGCCTCTCCTGAACGTCAGCGGCGCTCAAATAGTATAATTCATAACAGGCCTAGTTTTACGGGCTAAGAGGCTGTTCACCCCATCAAGGGAAGACGAGCATCACATCACCTCATAGCTGTTTGGAAGATTCGCGACATACTTTTCATGACCGTCATACGCAAAAGAAGATGCTGCTCAAAAAACTCGGAATGATGTAAAAGCATCTGCTCCCGCAATGATCAAGATTCATCGTAAAACGACAACATCGCTTCTCTATGTTTCGTCGCCTTTTAAGCCTGTTGGCAGGCACTTCAGAAAACAAGGACTCCCCACCTAAAGAAGGCGAAATTCCGCCCCATTTCCCGCAGGTCTCAAGTGAGTATCAGATGACAGAAGCGTGGTGGGTCACCCTGCCAAATGAATTCGCCAAACGGTATGAGGAGGGAGATTTTGGGACTGATCTCGTTTTGTGGAGAAAAGGCCTCACGTGCTGGACCACCGTTTATGGCATGAAAGCTGGTGAGACTCCCGCGTCCACGCTAGCTTGGCTCAAAAAAGGTCCCTCGGAACGAATCGTTCAGACTTTTGAGCACACGGATTCCACGACGCTTCGATACGCGTACTTAATTCGCGAAAGTGCAGAAGAGGGGCAGCCGCCTCGATGGGCTCTTTACAGTTTCGTTGTGGGTAAGAGCGGCCATATTCTCATGGCGATCTACTTCGATCAAGAATCAGATCTCAAAGTGGCCCGGAAGATTTGGCTAAGTATCACTGAAAAGCAGTAAGAGGCAGTTGCGAGTTCTATCACGCAGCCCGCCTCGCCCTCCTGCCTGGCTCCCCATCGTTAAGCAGGCAGGCGGAACACGGTCACAGCGTCTTCATAGAGGCCGGTCTGGTGAGTCACTCCATCGTGAGTGAATTCTTTGAAGGAAGCCACGATCTCGAAGCCGCGTTTTTTCAATAGTTCGAGCATAGCTTCATGGGTGAGGTTACTGCGCCAGCCGCCCAGACTGCCGCCCAGGGTGCCGTGATGGATGATGCCGACAGCGCCGGGTTTGAAGACGCGCTTAAACTCATCCGCATAACGCTCCACTTCGGCCTGGTTGATGTGCACAAACACATCGAAGCTCCACAGGGCATCCAGGCTGCGATCCGCCACACCGGCCAAATCGTGACCGGAGCCGACGATGAACTTCGCCTTGCCCGTGCCAGCAAATTTTTCGGTGCAGACCTCCACGCAGGAGGCGGAGATATCCACGCCGAGCAGGCTATCCGCACGCTGGATGAGTTCGCCCGTCCAGCGGCCACCACCAGGGCCGATCTCCAGGAAATGCCCGCCCTGTGGGAGATAGCCACGGAGGATATGCTCAATGATGGCGGTCTTCCAGGCTTCGTTCGGCGTCCATTCTTCACCGCCGGCTTGCCAGTCCCAGGCTTCCCAGATGGCTTTGTTCAGCGCACGACTATTCATGCCTGGCACACCGTCCTTGCGGCGGATATGATCCATCAGCTTGAAGGCTTTGGAGCCCAAAGCACTAGCGGCGTAGTAGGTGGCGAAGGCACCACACCACACGGGTCCGTTTTCCTTGAGGATAAGCGCAGCGAGGCTCAGTTTCTTACCCAGGGTGATGTGACGGCGATTGTCTACGATGTCCTTCATGTGGTGTGATGCGCCTGTTTCGCACGGTTGCTACGTAAGTCAACGCAGGATCAACCGCCCTGCACAGGTGGCATTACGGCCACCTCGCAGTTTTCATGCAAAGGTTGAGTCCGTTTTACATAAGTTTGATCCATTGCCACCAGGAGACTCGAGTCCCATTCCCGCAGGGCTGGCCAGCGCTCGTAGAGGGCGTGCAATAATTTCGTCACATCAGCTCCAGGCTCGATGGCCCAGGTTATTTCGTCGGTCCCGGTGATGTCTCGCAGCACGGAAAAAAACAACAGGCGCACGGTCATGGCTTCAGAATGCCGATGCAGGGGATATTACGAAAACGGCCTTGATAATCCATGCCGTAGCCGACGACGAATTCGTCCGCGATTTCAAAGCCGCAGTAGTCCAGCGGCACATCATGCTCACGCGGCCGCTTTTTATCCAAAAGCACCGCGGTTCGCAGAGACGCAGGCTTCTCGCTGAGCAGGCGCTCGCGCAAGGCCTTCAGAGTGAGCCCGGTATCCAGGATGTCGTCCAACAATAGAATGTCTTGCCCAGCGAACTCCACCCCGGCAGGCCAGTTGATTTTCACCTGCCCGCTGGACTCCATACCACCGTGATAACTGCTGGCGCCGAGGGTGACGAGACGGATGGGCAGATCAATCTGACGCAGAAGATCTGACACGAAGAAAAGAGCGCCATCCATGAGCACCACCACGGTGATGACCTTGCCCGAGTAATCCCGCTCGATCTCATGCGCCATCTCGGTAACGCGGGCGCGGATGGATTCCGCGCTGAGCAGGACGCGGTGCAGATCGCTCAAGACTCCGGTAATGGCAGACATAGGGAACAAGAATACCTCATAAAGGCGCAAACATCGGATTGCCGCAATGGCTTGAAGCACGTTTCTTGTGACAACCATGCTCGACTTTCCACCGACCAATCTGCGAGACCTGCGGGTGAGCTACGATCTGGATGCCCTGACCGAAGACACCGCGCCCACCGATCCCCATGTACTTTTCAATCTCTGGCTGCAGGATGCACTCGCTCACAAACTGCCGGAACCGAACGCGATGACGCTCTCCACAGTCGGTTCCGATGGCGCGCCGAACAGCCGTGTGGTGCTGCTGAAGGGGCTGGATGAACGTGGCTTCCATTTCTTCACCAACTACGATAGCCGCAAAGGCCGGGACATTGCCGCAGACCCCCGCGCTGCTCTAACCTTCCTATGGACGGATCGCCATCATCAGGTGAACGTGCGAGGCAGCATCACCAAACTGCCCCGAGAGGATGCAGAGAGCTACTTCACTTCACGTCCCGCTGGCCATCAGATCGGTGCCTGGGTCTCGGAGCAAAGCCGCGTCATCCCTGGCCGTGAGTGGCTCGAATCCCGTGAAGTGGAGCTCCGTGCTCAATTTGGCGACGGCCCGATCCCCTGCCCTCCAAACTGGGGCGGTTACACTCTACTGGCCCAGGAGATTGAGTTCTGGCAAGGACGTGTGAGCCGCCTGCACGATAGATTGCGCTACACGCGTGCCGAGGCTGGCTGGAAGATTGAGCGCTTGAGTCCGTGAACGGGTTCTAAGTGGAGTCTTTATATAACGCCTTCGCAGTTGCAGAGGTCGTGCAAATTCGTTTCCTGGCCGGATGACGGTTTCCCCCCATCCAGTCACACGCTTTCGATTCATTGCATTCAGATTCCTATGCCTTTTGGGCGTTGGGGCCTTGGTGCTGAGTTCTCACGCAGCGACGTTTTATTGGGACGCCGATCCTGGCACCCTGTCCAACCAAAACGGCAGTGGCACGTGGATCTCGGGGGGCACATCCGCCACTGCCAACTGGACCGCCAGTGCGGGGGCGTCCACCAATGCCTCATGGGTGAACGGAGCCAACAATGCCAACCTGGGCGGAACCAGTGGCTACACCAACAATGGAACCGGGGGGACCTTGACGCTGGGGGAAAACATCACGCTGACGCGCATTGATAAAAGCAGCCAAACCACGGCTTACATCATTGAGCCTGGGGCTGGCAATTACACCATCACGTTGTCCGGTAGTAACCCTGGATTTGGCAACAACAACGCCAGTGCCGCAGCAGTCCTGACCATCAATGCGCAGGTCCTTGGGGGTAACCTCGAGTTCCTCAAATTTAACAACGGTGCCGTCATCCTGAATGCCACCAATTCCTGGACGGGCGGCACCCGGATCACCGCCCACACCACCAGTGGCAGCACCAGTGTCTTACAGATCGGCACTGGCGGAACCACAGGCACCTTGGGCAGTGGCAATGTAACCTTCGCGACTACCGGCGCCTCCACCGGAGCCCAATCAGTACTGGCCTTCAATCGCAGTGATGTCGTGACCTTGAGTCAAAACCTGGTGAGCGGCGGTGTTGCAGATCCAAACAAAGGCATCCTTCGCCAACTCGGTAGCGGCACCTTGGTCGTCAGCGGTGCCAATACAGCTTTCACAGGCACGCTTGAAGTGCGGGCAGGCACCCTGCAGATCGGTGATGGCAGCACCAATGGCGCTGTGGCCACGGCCAGCGGGGCAGACATAAGCAGCGGTGCGACACTGCGCTTTGATCGGAGCGACGCGGTCACTTTTAATGTGCCCATCACGGGTGCAGGACGTGTGCTGAAAGCTAACGATAACACGCTCACCATGACGGGCACCGGAAGCACGCATACAGGCATCACGGAGATCGCCACCGGCGTGCTACAAATCGGCAACGACAACGCCCTCTCTACCGCAACAACTGTAGCCTTTATGGGCACGGGCATTCTCGACCTCAATGGCTTTGATCAAACGGTGAGCACCCTCACCGTTGCCAATGGCCTCACGGGCAGTGTCATTGGTGCCAGTGGCAGCACATTAACCGTGGGAGCCACGAATCTCACCATCGGTGGCACGGCCGTCAGCACCACCGCTTCGCTTGACCTCTCGGGCTTGCATGAATTCATCTTTAACGGCCCTGGACGAGTCCTCTCGGTGGGAGGCCAATTCTCCACTAACGACGGTGCTCAGACCGTCAGCAGTGGCACTCTGACGCTGGCGAAAAACAATACCATCCTCGCCAGTTCGGTGGATGTGAGTAACCTCAACGGTGGCGGTGGCAACCATGAGAACAGTGGCACACTTCTGCTTGGCCAAACCAATAGCATCACCGCCGCCACCTTCAATATCGGTGCCATCTTCAAGAACCAAGGATTTGTGCGTTTTTCCGATGGGATCGCGGACGGGACCGTCACCCTGAGGGGAACCAATGCGGCGCAGCGTATGGACATCCTGATCAGCAAGCATGACTCCAATGGGGTCATTGTGGATCAGAGTTACTTTGATAGCACAGGAGGCACGCTGGATGCGCTGGTGGGCACCTTGACTCTCGCCGTCAACAATGACCGCTTCCGCTCGGCCTTGGGTCGCTTCACCATGGGGGCGGGCACTCTGGATGCCACCACCATCATTTTGGGGCAACGCCTGAGCAGCGCCAACACGAGTGTCGGTAGCGGTGCCAGCCCCACCGGTGTCTTGGAACTCAATGGCGGCACCATCATTGCAGGCACATTGATCTTCGCGGACAAACAAGATGCCAATGATTTTGGCACGGTCACAGGCATCTTCAATTTCAACAGCGGCACCCTACGCACTCAGACCATCCGCGGCGGAGCCGGCAGCACGGCCGTCAGTCGCCTGCTCAAATGGAGTTCGGGCAGCATCGAAACCTATGACGCCAGCACGGACCTAATCATCAGTGACGTGACACTGACGCTCGAAGGCGCTGGCACTCGCATCTTCAACGTCGCCACAGATCGAACCATCACGCTCAACAGCCCGATCATCAATGGCACCACAGCACCAAGCGTCGCCTTTGTTAAACAAGGGACGGGAACGCTGCTGCTCGGAGGAACTGGCAGCACTCACACGGGCAGCATCAATCTTGAAGAAGGCATTCTGCGCACGAGTGTTAACGACGCCATCTCCGATGGGGCAACGATCAACTTCACCAACAGTGCCACCTTGGATCTTCAAGATCACAGCGATACGATCCGCGCTTTGAATGTGGCGAACAATGTCACGGCGACGGTCTTGGGAGCAGATGGAAGCCTGACCGTTAGCAACAGCCCGAACTGGGTCATCGGAGCCGGGATCGCGAACACAAGCACTGTTCTTGACCTCTCGGGACTCAGCGACTTCATCTTCAATAGCAGCACGGCGGACATCCAGTGGGGTTCACAAGGCAACTTCGCCAGCAACACTGTTGAGGTCTATCTTGCTAACCTCAACAACACGATCACGGCAAAATCCTTCGGCATCGCCAGCGTCGTCTCGGGATCCACATCAGGCCCCAATGTGGGTCGCGTTTATCTGGGCCAAGACAATCAAATCAACGCCAGCACCATCACTGTGGGCGACTTCAAGAGCACGACCGAGTTCACCTTTCAAGACGGCATCGCCAATGGCACCCTGACGCTCAGAGCCACCAATGGCACGGGTCGAGCAACGCTGTTGATCGGTCGAGGGCAAAGCGGGTCAGCACATACCAACGCTTCTATGGATGTGAGCGCCGGAAGTCTCGACGCCTTGATCAGCACACTCACCATCGGCCAGAATGATAACCGAGACACCCAAGCTTCCAACACTACGGCAAGCCTAACGGTGGGTGCCGGTATCCTCGACGCCACGACGATCATCTTGGGGGATCTTTCCAACAACTCGAGCAACAGTGCCTACACGGCCACAGGCACCTTGACCCTAGCCGGAACCGGGACCGTCAAAGCCAACACGATCACCCTGTCTCATCGTAGCAGCACGGGCAATGGTTTCTCCAACGGCATCTTCAACCTCAGTGGTGGCACCGTTCAAGCAAGCACCATCCAGCGCGGTTCGGCACCTAAAGGCACCTCCACTTTCAACTGGAATAGCGGCACGCTACAAAACTACGATGCATCCACGGACCTCTCCATCAGCGGGGTCGAACTTACCCTGAATGGCACTGGTTCACGGTCCTTCCATGTCACCGCAGGTCGCACGGCTACCGTCAATTCAAGCCTGGTGAATGGCACCGGGGTCGGGAGTGATGCTTTCTCCAAAACAGGCACCGGCACCCTGGCCTTGACTCAAGCCAGCACTTACAGCGGAGTCACCACAGTTCAGGAAGGCACCATGCTGGTAACCAATGCCACAGGCTCAGCGACTGGCGTGGGGAGTGTCCAAATCGACAATTCGGGTCTTCTCGCAGGCAATGGTCGCCTAGCCCCTGAAGGCAGCGCAGGAGTGACCAACCAAGGCACCCTTAAAGCTGGCTTGATCGACAGCACGGGTGCCAGTGGTCTCACCTTGGATCTCGGCAGCACAACTGGCGGCATCCAGTCTACAGGCACACTCTCGTTTGATCTCTTCACCAATGCCGGAGATAACACAGGCATTGCTTCATCTGCAGATCGCCTAACCATCACCCAAGCCACTGCAGGCGATATTTCACTCTCAGGCACCCTGGAGATCGGTCTCGGCAGCGGCAGTTCCCTCAACCCCGCGTCGAGTTTTGCGGAGGGGGATCGCTGGTTGTTGATCGACTGGAGTGGTCTAACTGGCGGCACTCCGAGTGTGAATTTCAGTCAAGTCGTGGCTCCCGAACTGACGCTATCAGGGAATCTGGCCTGGCATTATGAATTCGATACGAGTGGCCTCTATGCGGTGGTCATCGTGGCCGTTCCTGAGCCAGGGCGAATCATGCTGCTGGGGGTCGGTTTAGCCTCGCTCTTCCTTCGTCGGCGTCGGCTTAACGCAGATCGGAATCCGCTTGTGTGAAACTCCTGGGCTGGAATCAGCGTTCCTGTCAAGCCCATGAAACTTCACTCCAGCCTATTGGCGCTCATCGCCATCGCCTCCACCGCGTCTGCCGGTTCTCTTTACGAGGTCCCTCTCAAGGATATCGAAGGTCAAGACACCTCATTGAAGCCCTATGAAGGCAAGGTGATGCTCATTGTGAACGTCGCCTCCAAGTGCGGCAACACCAAGCAATACACCGAACTCCAAGCCCTGCACGAAGAGTTCGAGAAAGAAGGGCTCGCGGTGCTCGGCTTCCCTTGCAATGACTTTGGCGGTCAGGAACCCGGAACCAATGCGGACATCAAAGAATTTTGCTCCCTCAAGTATCACGTCACCTTCCCGATGTTTGACAAAATCACCGTCAAAGGCCCGAACAAGCATCCCCTGTATCAAGAGCTCAGTGGCCCAACCTCCCCCTTCCCCGGAGATGTGAAGTGGAATTTCGGGAAATTCCTCGTGGGTCGTGATGGCAAGATTTTGGCTCGCTTTGAACCCAAAACCAAGCCGGATGATGCGGCAGTATTGAGCGCCATCAAGGACGCCCTAGCGAAGTAGCAATTAGCATCCGAAGAGCGCTCATTCGAGTCATTTGATCAGGCACTTAAAATAGAATGGAAACGGGGCTGTGGATGATGGAATTTTTGAGCACTAGACTTCAGTTTTTATGTCTCTTGGAGATTCTCCTTTGGACAGCGTCTTTGTTGTCCTTAGGTTCACTGCCACTGGCTCTGTCAGTTCAGCTTTTTGTCTCCGCTTTCTTCCCATGAACGATTTCGCTCCGGATTCAGGTTACGCGCCGCCGCCCCTTGTGCCTTCACCTTCTTATGAGCCGCCTACGCCACCAGCGACACCTCAGTTACCGCGCTCGACTCAACTCCTGAATCAGATCCGCGCGGCAGTGGAGCAGGTCTTCGTGGGGCAGACCGAGGTGATTCATCAGGTCCTTGCCGCCCTGCTGGCGGGTGGGCACGTGTTGCTGGAGGGTAAACCAGGGCTGGGGAAAACCCACCTCGTGCTGGCGTTGAGTCGGACCTTTGGGGCAGGTTTTCGTCGCATTCAGTTCACGCCGGATCTGATGCCCTCGGATGTGACGGGACATACCCTCTATGATCTTGGTAGCCAGAGCTTCCGCGTGCGTTACGGGCCGGTTTTCACCCAGCTTCTGCTGGCGGATGAGATCAACCGTGCGCCCGCCAAGACCCAATCGGCCTTGCTGGAGGTGATGCAGGAGGCACAGGTGACCATTGATGGAGAAACGCATGCCTTGCAGCCTCCGTTTATGACCTTTGCGACGCAGAATCCGATCGAGCAGGAGGGCACCTATCCCCTGCCCGAGGCTCAGCTCGACCGTTTCCTGCTCAAGGTCTTGATTGATTATCCCAATGCTCAACAAGAGGCTCAGATCGTGCGTGCGGTCTCCTCAGCCGCCGGGGGACGCGGGCTGAATCCGAATGATGTGCCGCCCGTCTGCTCGACCGAAGACATCCTCCAGGCTCAGCGTGAAGCGGCTGCGGTGGAAGCCGTGGAAAGCGTCGTCAACTATGCGGTGAACCTGACACGGGCGACCCGTAACCATGGAGCCATCGCTCTGGGGGCTGGCACACGCGGTGCCATCAGTCTCGTGCGAGTGGCCAAGTCCTATGCTCTCCTGGAAGGACGAAACTACATCACGCCGGGCGATGTCAAACGGGCGTCTCTACCCGTCCTACGCCATCGTGTGACCCTCACGCCAGAGGTGGCGATCTCGGGTCAAACCGTGGATCAAGTGCTGGAGTCGGTGATTCGAGGTGTGGAAGCACCACGCATGTAAACGCCACGTCTCTCCGCGAGCCCCATGCGCCCCACTCTCTTTACGCTGCGCCTGCTTTCTGCCTGGACCGTCCTCGGTCTATTGGCGTCGATTTGGCCGCAGTTGCAGATGGCATGGATGGTGTGTGGAGGGCTGCTGGGCATTCTAGCAACGGCTGACTTTTTCACGCTGCCACACTCGCGTAAGCTGAGCCTGGAACGAACGCTACCAGGCCGCTTTGCCCTGGGCGTCAGCTCTCAGGTGACGCTCACGCTGAGACACACGCTCCAGCGCCCGCTCAAGGTATCGGTGCATGATGGGCTTCCGGATGTCGCCACTGCGGAGGGGCTGCCGTGGTCTGGCAAGCTGCCTCCTCAGCAGCATACAGATCTCGTTTACAATGCTCATTTCACCAAACGCGGTCAGCATCAGTTCACACCCGCCCATGTGCTGGTCGAGTCCGGACTGGGCTTTTGGCAGCGGCAGTATCGTCCAGGACCGGTGAGCGAAACACGGTGTTATCCGAACTATGAGCCCGTGGTGCGGTTTGCCCTGCTGGCCACAGCAAATCGCGAAGAGCAAATGGGCATCGTGAAGCGCAAGCGCACCGGTGCGACGTTGGATTTCCATCAACTGCGTGAGTATCAGGACGGCGATGTCCTCTCGCGCGTGGATTGGAAAGCGACCTCCCGACGGCAGTCTCTGGTCAGCCGCGACTACGAAGAGCAGAAGAACCAGAGCGTGATCCTCGTGCCGGACTGCGGGCGGCGTATGCGGGCTCAGGATGGTGAGCTCACCCAATTCGATCATTGTCTCAATGCCATGCTGCTGATCGCCTTCATTGCGCTCCGTCAGGGGGATGAAGTGGGCGTCACGGGTTTTGGGGGCGCACAGCGCTGGCTCAAACCTGTCAAAGGAGCTCCGGCCATGCCGAAGTTGCTGAACCATCTTTACGACTACGAGACCACCACCGAACCGAGCGACTTCATCGAAGCCGCCGAACGAGTGATGGCCCTGCAAAAACGCCGGGCACTGATTATCTTGCTCACCAATCTGCGCACGGAAGACACCAGCCACCTGACCAAAGCGGTGAAGCTTCTGCAAAAACGGCATCTCGTGCTGGTGGCCACGCTCCGCGAGGCTGAGCTAGAAACTCGCGCGGACAAACCCATCGCCAACCTGCAGGATGCCGCAGCCTATGGTGCGCTTTGCCATTACAATGAGCAGCGAAACCACCTATTGCACTCCTTGCGCGCCAATCGCATTTTCACCGTGGATGAAACGGCTCAAAATCTGCCTATCGCATTGGCGAATCAGTATCTTGATCTCAAAGCATCTGGTCGCATTTGATCGAATCCCAACCCTTAAGGCATGATGATTGCCGCCACACATGCGGTGGAATAACAGGCTAGCAAACCACCGATCATCGACTTTCCCCCCAGCTTTGCCAATTCCTCACGGCGACTCGGCACTAAGGCACTGATACCGCCGATCTGAATGGCGATGCTGGAGAAATTCGCAAATCCACAGAGAGCATAGGTCGCTATCGTCTGGCTGCGTACATCCAAGGCCACGCCCTTTTGGCTGAGCTGGCTCAGGTTGAGATAACTGACAAACTCATTCAAGACGATGCGCTCCCCGAGAATCGAGCCGACCACCTGACAATCTTTCCAAGGGATGCCCATGAGCCAAGCGAAAGGCGCATTGATCCAACCGAGCACGGTTTGAAGGGGGTGTGCATCAGTGATTCCGACGACCCCAAGTCCCAAGGATAACAAATAATTCGCCAAAGCCACCATGGAGACAAAAGCAATGAGCATGGCCATCACATTGATCGCCAGCTTCATGCCATCCCCTGCCCCGATGCAAATGGCATCAATGCCATTCACTGACTCGCGTGGTGGCGAGCGATCTGCCCCGTGAGCGGTCTCACTGACTTGCGTTTCCGGCAAAAGAATCTTGGCCATCATCAGCGCAGCGGGAGCACTCATGAAGGAAGCGGTGAGCAAGTGACCCGCCGAAATTCCAAAAGATACATAGGCCGCCATGACGCCACCAGCAATCGTCGCCATGCCCCCCGTCATCAGCGCCATGAGTTCACTCCGGGTCATGCTGGCTAGATAGGGCTTGATCACTAAGGGGGCTTCACTTTGCCCCATGAACACGTTGGCCGCGGAAGCGAGGCTTTCACTGCCACTGGTGCCCATCAGTCGCCGCATCCCCCAGGCCATTAAACGAACCACCCTCTGGAGGATGCCATAATGATACAGCGCCGAGGAAATGGCTGAAACGAGAATGATCGTGCCCGTCACTGTGACCACAAACACGAAGGTGTTTTCCGGTCCCCACGACCGAGCCAAAACCTCCGTATTGGCAAGGGGTCCGAACACCAAACTCACCCCTTCATTGGCAAAGCTCAGAAGCTTTTTGAAGACTCCATCAAGCTGATTGAAAAACCATGCCCCGGCTTGGGTGCCTAAAATCAACCATCCCAAGAGAAATTGCAGCCCCAATCCCGCGATGACTGTCCGCCAGGGAAATAGCCGCCGTTGGGAGGATAAAATCCATGCGAGAAGGATAAAAACGACGAGACCCAGGAAAGCAGTGGCTGCGGACATTGGATTGTGCGCAGCCAGTCTCGCAGAAATCGCGCCGGGAGAGCAAAGCTTTTGTTAGCGGGCGATGGATTGCGTCGCGTTGCGGATCTTCTTGAGCTCTTCCAGCTTTAAGCGCTCGTCCTGGCTCATCGACTCATTTTTCATGCGATCCTGGTGCGAAGCGCCCCAGAGGAAAAAACCGACATCAGCCACCAGAAAAAACATGGAGACGATGATGCCGATCTTTTTCAGGCGCTCGTCGATCGCCTTGTTCTTATTGACTGAAAAGTCTTCCGCTTTGCAAAAGTGGGACTGATAGAGGCGCCGCCATTGCCGGGGCTCCCGCGAAATGACGAAGGACCATACAAACAGCGCCGTTAAGACGATGCAGATGATCTGATATTGAAGCGGAAAGCGATCGTCCATAGGGGGGAGTTGGCGGACTCCCTACTGGATAAAACGCCGCTTTCCGCTTGGCAATAGCGGAATCCTTTAAACTGCACTGAATCGGTCGGCCGCCGGCGTCTCCCCAGGAACAATCTTTGCTTTACCGTTGGCAGCCAAGTGGCTGGCCATGTGCCAAGCATCCTCGGCATCCACGTTCAATTTTGCTCCCAATTCATCGGCCGTCAGCCCAGCTCCCGAGAGGGCAGAGAGGACCTCACCCATCTGCTTCAGGAAAGTGGTAGCCGCTTTCTTACCAGCCTCCACACCTGGCTGATGGTAGGCGTTCACGTTCACGAGCGTCGCGTAGTAGCCCACGGCACGTTCAAAGAGACCAATCAGCAAACCGAGGGTGAAGGCACTGACTTCCTCCACGCTGAGGGTAATGGATTCACGACCTTTTTCCGCCAAAGCGGCACGGGTGCCCCGCAGGAAGCCCTGGAGATAATCTCCGCTGGTGAAGCCGGGCTCCACTTCAAAACCGGCGGTGTCCCTCGCCTTTGCCACCTGAATGAAGGTCACAAAGAAGTTATTCACGCCATCACGAAGCTGCTGCACATAGGCGTGCTGATCGGTGGAGCCTTTGTTACCATAAACCGCGATCCCCTGATTGACCACATTGCCGTCGAGGTCGTGCTCTTTCCCGAGCGATTCCATGACGAGCTGCTGAAGGTATTTGCTGAACAAGACCAGGCGGTCTTTGTAAGGCAGCACCACCATATCCTTGGCTCCCTTGCCCTTGCCGGCACTGAACCACATGAGGGCGAGCAACATCGCAGCGTTTTCACGAGCCGGACGAGTCCGGGTTTCTTCATCCATGGCAGCAGCGCCAGCCAGGAATTGACGAACGTCCACCCCCTGAAGGGCTGCGGCGATGGTGCCTACGGCACTCATTACACTGGTGCGTCCACCGACCCAGTCCCACATAGGGAAGCGGGTCAGCCACCCTTGGGCAATGGCGTGCTTATCCAATTCACTACCCAATCCCGTGACTGCGACGGCGTGCTTGGCAAACTCAAGCCCTTTGGCCTTGTAAGCAGCCTCTGCTTCCAGCATGCCATTACGGGTCTCCTTGGTGCCGCCCGACTTCGAGATCACCAACGTCAATGTCGTCGCGATTTCATCGCCCATCTGAGCGACGATGCGGTCCATGCCATCAGGATCGGTATTGTCGAAGAAATCAATGGCCAACGGAGGATTGGCCGGTGTGATGGCCTGGGCAACCAGTTGAGGTCCGAGAGCAGACCCGCCGATACCGACGACGAGAACACGGGTAAATTTCTGCCCGTTGGCCGCCAAGATCTTGCCTGCGTGAACGTCGGCGGCAAAGTCCAGCGTGGCGTCCAGGGTGCCATCAATCTCCGCCCTAAGCTCGGCTGGAGCGAGCGAAGAATTGCGCAGCCAGTAATGTCCTACCATGCGGCCTTCATCGGGGTTAGCGATGGCCCCCGCCTCCAATTCCTTCATGGCCGCGAAGGCTTTTTCAATCGCAGGAGCTTGCGTCTCAAACAAACTCTCCTCGAAGGACATGCGACTGATGTCGATGGAGAAACCGATCTGTGGGTAACGGACGAAGAATTTCTGGAAGCGATCCCAGTGGCTGCTTGTGGTGCTCATGGAGCGCCTAAGGAGCATGGACGCTGCCAGGGTGCAACTGTGATGTGCGCATCAGGGGCATGAAAAGCTTGCATGCTTTCCATGAGATAAATCACCGTAGGGACCTGCGGTGCCCCTTTAGCCAGATGGGGCTCACACAATCTGGGAGGGAACTGAGGGCTGGCGATCCCAGTAGCCTGGACGGTCATAGTGACGGTGAAGGGCAGCCTCGTCCGTACGGCTAGGCAAGGCGTCCTCGTAAAATTCGGGTGAATTCTTGATCGCTTCACGGGTCAGATTCACGGTCACCTGATGGTCCGTCCAACTCACGCGTTCAATCCAGTCAGGAGCGATGAGGACTTTTTTCCCTGGCCACCAGTTTCGTGTATCGACGACGAGGTAGCGGATCGTCCACTCGACATCATCAATGAGGAAATCCTCCACATGACCGATTTCACCATCCTTCGCCTCGATGGGATACCCGGTGACTTCGCGACTGCTACGCAGATGCGGGTCCCAGGCCTTTTCTTTGGCGGGTGAGCGCACCCATTCCTCTGGATCACGAAGTAGGTAGGGGGAATACCCCCAGGCGTCCATGCCCGCCCAATAAACAGGCCAACCGTAGTAGCCATAGTAGCTCTCCTCAAATTGACGAGAAACAGGCTTGTCCGAATCCAACGAGGGGCTGTCTTCGATCTGCTGCTTGGTAAGATTGACTTCGATTCTCTCCTCATCTGCCAGAGCCCCCACGAGGGCATAGGGGGAGATTAAAACCTGTCTGCCAGTCAGCCAGCCTCCGGTATCGGCCACGAGGTAGCGAACGGTCCAGTAGCGATCATCAAAGTAAAACTCGCGCGCCTTACCGATCTCGCCATTCAGACTGTCCAATCGATACCCTTTGATGTTTTTTGCCAGATGCAACATGATGGTTCTTCCTTTCAGTTTGGGGTTGGTTAGCCAAGAAGCACCGTCATCCCCGACCTCGTGAATCATGAGCAGATGGTGTCCTCCGCTACAAGAAGGGTTCGCTCTTCACCACTGTTGTGGATGTATCACGTCGTTCTCCCAAGAAAGGGAGAACGCGCACTCATGAAATCATCAGGCAATCAGTTCACGCACCACCTTGGCAGGCTCTACTCCCGTCAACTTCTGGTCGAGTCCTTGGAACTTGTAGGTGAAGCGGTCACTGTCGTAACCAAGCAGGTGCAAGACCGTGGCGTGGAAGTCACGGATGTGGAGCGGGTCTTTAACGATGTTGTAGCTAAACTCGTCCGTCTCACCATAGATTGCTCCACCTTTCGCACCACCACCCGCCATCCACATGGTAAAACAGCGGGGATGGTGATCTCGACCATAGTTCTCTTTCGTCAGTCCGCCCTGGCTATAGATGGTGCGGCCAAATTCCCCGCCCCAAATGATGAGTGTATCTTCAAACATCCCCCGCTGCTTGAGGTCTTCGATCAAGGCATGGCAGGGCTGATCAATGTCCTTGCACTGGCTGGGCATACGACCCGCCACGTTGCTATGATGATCCCAGTTGTTCAGATAGATCTGGGTAAAGCGGACCCCACGCTCTGCGAGGCGACGGGCCATCAGAACGCTATTGGCAAAAGTGCCGGGCTTTTTAGCTTCATCTCCGTAAAGCTTGAAGATGTGCTCGGGTTCCTTGGAGATATCCGTCAGCTCAGGCACGCTGGCCTGCATGCGGAAAGCCATTTCATACTGCTGAATACGTGTGTGAGTCTCAGGATCCCCGACCTGCTGATAGTTCAGCTCATTCAGAGCATTCATCCCCTCAATGGTGCGCTTCCGCACGCTGCTAGGCACCCCTGGCGGGTTATTGATGAAAAGGATGGGATCGCCCTTACTGCGGAACGAAACGCCTGCATGCTCTCCCGGCAAATAACCACTGGACCAAAGGCGAGAGGAGATGGCCTGCTCCTGCTCACGATTCGTCGGCGTCGCGATGAGCACCACAAAGGTAGGCAGATTCGAGTTCATGGAGCCAAGTCCATACGAAGCCCATGAACCCAGGCAGGGGCGCCCAGTGATTTGGTTCCCCGTCTGCATGGCGCAGATGGCAGGCTCGTGATTGATGGCCTCCGTGTGTAAAGAACGCATCCAGCAGATGTCATCGGCATGACGAGACAAGTGTGGCAACAAGTCCGAGTTCATCCACATGCCGCACTGACCATACTGAGCGAAGTTGAACTTCGATGGAGCAATCGGAAACCTTGCCTGACCACTCGTCATGGTGGTGAGCCGCTGGCCATTGCGGATGCTGGCAGGGAGGTCCTTGTCATACCAATCCTTCATGACAGGCTTGTAATCAAACAAGTCCATCTGCGAAGGACCACCGACCATGTGCAGGTAGATCACCCGTTTGGCCTTCGGTGCAAACTGCGGCATCACCATCCCTTGTCCCGCTAAGGCTGAACGCTGCAAGGATGAGCCTAACAGCGAGTAAAGTGCAGCACCACCCAAGGCGTTCTTGCCCTTGGCGAAGAACTGCCGCCGGGTTTCAAAGGTATTCCATTCGTTAAAAAGGCTCATGGCGATCAAAAGGTTACTTGTTCAAGACTTCATCCAGATTCATGACCTGACTGGTCACCATCGTCCAAGCCGCCAAATCAGCAGCGGGCAGCTTTTCATCGGGTTTAGCTTCACCCACAGCAATGAGGGCTTTGGCATCCTCCTCGTGAGCTTGATAATGCGCTTGCAGATCTTTGAGTCCCGCTTGGAGAATGGCCAACTCGGCCTCTTTAAGAGGACGGCAGAGCAGTCGCTCGGCCACGGCATTGAGCTTAACCGTGTCATCACCGCCCGCTTTCATGACACGCTGAGCCAAGCTGCGTGAGGCCTCAATAAACTGCGGGTCATTCATCACGACCAGAGCCTGCAGCGGGGTATTGGTGCGATCACGCCGCACGCAGCTCACTTCACGACTTGGAGCATTGAAGACATCCATGTTTGCTGGCGGAGCCATGCGTTTCCAGAAGTTATACACGGTGCGGCGATACAGGTTTTCGCCTTGGTCCTGCACATACTTCTCCGTCCCCATCCCGACCACCTCCCAGATGTTTTCTGGTTGATACGGCAGGGTGCCAGGGCCGCCCATGCGAGGAGACAGAGTGCCGCTAGCCGCCAGAACGTAGTCGCGGATCATCTCAGCATCCATGCGGAAGCGAGGACCGCGACTGAGTAAGGCATTGTCCCGATCTTTATCCAACTTGGCTTGCGTGATTGTGGCCGCCTGACGATAAGCAGAGGACGTGACCAGCATTTTGTAGAAGCGCTTCACATCCCAACCGCTTTCACGGAACTCCACCGCCAACCAGTCCAGCAATTCGGGGTGGGTGGGGGCAGCGCCCATGATACCGAAGTCTTCGCTGGTCACGACGAGGCCGCGACCAAACAACTCCTGCCACATGCGATTGACTGTGACCCGCGCCGTCAAAGTATTCTCAGAGCTCACCAGCCAACGTGCCAGGCCTAACCGATTTTTGGGTGACTCTGCAGGCAATTTTCCCAGAGCCACCGGCACAGCCGCCTCCACAGCCTCACCCACCTGATCGTATTGGCCACGCATCAGGATGTTCGCCATGGGCTGAGTATCCATCTTCTCTTCCTGAATGTGAGTGATAGGGCTCCGCGCCTTGATAGCAGCCTGCTCACCTTCGAGCTTCGTGGAACGATTGTTGGCGCTTTGATAACCTGCATGGCGAGTCACCAGATAGTGCTCAAACAACGCTTCTTTCTGCTTTGGACCACGCTTACTAGCTGCCAGCATGAGTCGAAGCGGTCCCACCTTTGAAATGGTGGTGATTTCCGCCGCGCTCAGCTGGCGATCATAGATGCGCACATCTTGCACTGAGCCTTCATGGAACACTTGCACATGGCTACGCTGCCCGATGCGGGTGTGCGTTTTCGTGCGGATGGTGTTTTTCAAGGCATTGGTGTCGATCTTCAGTTCCTGAGCGACTCCATCAATGTAGATCTTCACGCCTTCGGCTTTACCACTGCCATTGTAGGTCACAAAAACATGCTGCCAGACACCCGGGCGAACCGAGGGGCGGCGAGTGCTGACCTTCAGCGCATCATCAGGCCAGTTGTTGATGATGTGAACGGAATAGCTGCGGTCATTCTGGTAAAGATCCCAGCCTCGATAACCTCCCTTTTCATCCATACGAGCCAGGATGCCCCCGCTCATGCCGACCTTCCCTGCTCTCACCCAAGCGCCATAACTGAAGGCCTGATCTTTTTCAAAGTCGCCCACGTCGCCGATGTCAAACGTGCTATTGGTCCCCATCACAGGCGCAGGGCCAATTTTACCATCCGGCTTCCACACGATCGGCCCCAGGGCCTGAAACTTCTGCGAGACTCCACAGGTGCCGATGACCTCGCTACCGACACCTTCGTTCAAGGGCACATGCGCGAGCATGCCTTTGGCAGGGACATCTTGATCCAGATCCTCGGGCTTCGCTGAAGTCAGCCACTGATCAAACTCAGGAGCCGCCAACTTGCGATTTTCCTGCATCTCGGTCTTCGCCTGAGCGATCTCTGTCGGCAAGGCATCCCACCGCGGGCGATCTTTTTCCGTGGGCAAAACGAGAATGGGGCCATTGCCATCCTTCACGTTGCCATCTTTCGGCTTCTGGGTGGTGTTCCGAAAGAAAGCCGCCAGTGAGTAGTAATCTCGTGCCGAAATGGGATCAAATTTATGATCGTGACATTGCGCGCAATTGGTGGTTAGGCCCATGTAAACCCAGCCTAACGTCTGCACGCGATCCGCCGCGTAGTTGGCCAAGTTTTCTTCATCAATGGTGCCGCCTTCATTCGTGGTGATGTTACAGCGTTGAAATCCTGTCGCGATCAACTGCTCGTCAGTAGGCTTGGGCAGTAGATCACCGGCGATTTGTTCAATCGTGAAACGATCAAAAGGCATGTTTTGATTGAAGGCGCTGACGACCCAATCACGATAGGGCCACATCTCCCTCGGTTTATCGAAATGCAGCCCGTGAGTATCTCCATAACGAGCGGCATCCAACCAATAGCGCGCACGATGCTCACCATAGACGGGGAGCTTCAGCAGCTCATCCACCAACTCCGAGTAAACAAGGTCCGGGAGACGTCCTCCCTCTGCCTTGCTCTGATAGCGCTGGAGAAGCTCCTGGCTGGGTGGCAGACCCGTAAGATCCAGAGTGACCCGGCGGATGAGGGCATGTGCTTCCGCCTCAGGTGCAGGAGTGAGTCCAGCTCTTTCCAAACTCGCCAAAATGAAACGATCCACTGGAGTTTTGGGCCATGCTTTGTCTTTTACCTCCGGTTGAGGTGCACGCTCCGGTTTGATCAGCGACCAGTGAGGTTGCCAAGGAGCGCCTTCTTCAATCCACGTACGAATTTTAGCGATCTGTTCCGGCTTGAGTTCCTTGTGGGACTCCAGCGGCGGCATCACGTCATCTTCGTCCTCCGTGATCAGACGTTGATAGAGCGGACTCGCCTCAGGTTTCCCCTTGAGGACGGTGGGGCTTTCACCTTCCTTCGCCGTGAAGAAACCCGCTTCGGTATCCAAACGGAGCCCCGCTTTCCGTGTCCCTGGATCTGGACCATGACAGTGGAAACACGCATCCGCCAAAATCGGCCGAATGTCCTGATTGAAGGCCACCGGACCTTGACCAGCACCCCAGAGCGCGCCGGAACTCCCCAGGAGACTGAGGATGATGTGAAGACGAGGAAAAGACATGCGGAAACTCAGAATCGTGAGGAATGAAAAGTGGAATGAAGTTAATTACGGCATTCTGCCGCATTCCTTCCCCAGGGGCGCTCCTGAGTCAAAGCGGGCCAATCCAAGATCAAAAAGTGCCAAGTTTGGCGAAGCATTATTAGTATCAAACCAAGCGCTTCACTCGAGGTTTAAATATTGTGGAGTAACTGCAGGGCAGCAAAACAGCATCACCGCGCTTTTATCAGGCGTGGACTAGTCACCTCCGCCAAATCAGCCAACGACGTCACAAAAAAGCCCCTATCCGCACGGCGAATAGGGGCTGAACAAAGAGTCTAAATTTCGTTAAACGGTCTTGCGCTTACGCTTCAGATGAAGCTGAGCTGTGCTGCGTTGGATCATGGCCATGACAGCGGCCACTTCGCTTTGCTGCTCGCCTTGCTTGAGGTCTTCAAGCGCACGCTTGGCACGCTCCAGGGCTTCTTCCACGGCTTTCTCGTCAATGTCATCGCTGCCGATAGCCATGTCTGTAAGGACACGAGTGGTGGAGCCTGTCACTTCGACCAAACCTTCACCAACAGCCAATTCCGTGGTTTTACCGCCCTTGGTGTAGCGGAGTTCACCGACTTGGAGGGTCGTTACCAGAGGAGCGTGAGAGGGCAAGACGCCCATTTCACCTTCGAACCCCGGGAGCACAACCGTGTCCACTTCATCCGAAAAGATGCGTGCTTCGGGAGTAACGATTTCGAGTTTGAGAGGCATGGGAAAAGGTCAGAGAGTCAAGAGATCAAAAGGTCAAGCTGAGCAAGGTGGCCCCACGGGGATGTTGAACCACCTCAATCCTTGACCAGGCAGGCTTACGCCTTCGGCACAGTGTCGATACCACCCTTCATGTAGAAGTTGGCTTCTGGCACATCGTCGTGCTTGCCGTCCAAAATTTCGGCAAATCCTTTAACGGTGTCCTTGACGGACACATATTGGCCTGGAGTGCCAGTGAAGATTTCAGCCACGTGGAATGGCTGAGAGAGGAAACGCTGAAGTTTACGAGCGCGGAACACGATCAGCTTATCTTCGTCGGACAGTTCGTCCATCCCCAGAATGGCAATGATGTCCTGAAGGTCTTTGTAGCGCTGAAGAACGCGCTGAACACCACGAGCCACGCGGTAGTGCTCTTCACCAACGATTTCTGGAGCCAAAGCCTTGGACACGGAAGCAAGAGGATCCACGGCAGGATAGATACCAAGCTCAGCCAAGGAACGCTCAAGCACGACGGTGGAGTCAAGGTGAGCGAAGGTGTTGGCAGGAGCAGGGTCGGTCAAGTCATCCGCAGGAACGTAAACGGCCTGGAAGGAAGTGATGGAACCACTCTTGGTGGAGGTGATGCGTTCCTGCATGGCACCCATTTCAGCCGCAAGAGTTGGCTGATAACCCACAGCGGAAGGCGTGCGGCCCAGAAGAGCAGACACCTCAGAACCAGCCTGGGAGAAACGGAACACGTTATCCACGAAGAGAAGCACGTCCTGGTTTTTCTCGTCGCGGAAGTATTCAGCCATGGAGAGAGCAGACAGAGCCACGCGAAGACGAGCACCTGGAGGCTCATTCATCTGTCCATAAACGAGAGCCACCTTAGAGCCGGGCTCGCTGATGTAACCGCCTTGTTCATTGCGAAGGATATTGTGACCGTCCTTCTTCACCTTGATAACGTCGGACTCGATCATTTCATGGTAAAGGTCGTTACCCTCACGAGTACGTTCACCCACACCAGCGAAAACGGAATAACCACCGTGACCCTTGGCGATGTTGTTGATGAGCTCCATGATAACCACGGTCTTACCCACACCAGCACCACCGAAAGCACCCACTTTACCACCTTTGGTGAAGGGGCAGATGAGGTCGATCACCTTGATACCCGTCTCGAGAATCTGAGCGGAAGGGTTCTGATCAACGAGAGCTGGGGCTGGACGGTGAATCGGATAGCGCTTCGTGGTCGTCGGATTTGGCTGGTCATCGATAGCGTCGCCAGTGACGTTGAAGATACGGCCCAGAACTTCTTCACCCACAGGAACGGTGATCGGCGCGCCCGTGTCGGCCACGTTCATACCACGCTTCAGACCTTCAGTGGAAGACATGGCCACGGAGCGAACCCAGCCATCACCCAAGTGCTGCTGCACTTCGCAGACCAGACGTGAGCTTTTACCGCCGAGATCATAGTTGATCTCCAGCGCGTTGTAGATTTCTGGCAGTTTGCCAGTGGCGGAGAAGTCCACGTCCACCACGGGACCAATGACTTGAACGATATTGCCGATGTTGCTCATGGGTTGATTTGAAAAGGATGAATTGAAAGTGAGGGACTATTCCAGAGCCATCTTGGCGGTGGTGATCTCGAGGAGTTCGTTGGTGATCGCTGCCTGACGGAGCTTGTTGTATTCGAGGCTGAGGTCTTTGAGCATCTGCTTTGCGTTGTCGGTAGCGTTTTTCATGGCCACCATTCGGCTGCTGTGCTCAGAAGCGCGGGCTTCGAGAAGCATCTGATAAATGGTGCCGTTTACATACTGCGGCAGCACCGTTTCAAAGACGGTCTTGGCATCTGGCTCGAAGGTGTAATCCGGGACGTCTGCAGGATTGATCTCCTTAGAGGTATCATCAAAGTTACGCTTGCCACCCAGGGTCACCGGATTCACCGGCAGCACCTGCTCAATGGAAGGCACCTGAGTAACGGTATTGATGAAGTTGTTGAACGCAACCAGCACCTGCTTGTATTCACCCGTGCGGAACCTTTCCTGGATGAAATTACCCACCGTGCGGATCTCGACAAACTTCGCAGGATCCTTAATTGGGAAATCAGCCACCAGAGTCTTGCGCAAGCGGGAAAGGCCTTGAGTCGCCTTACGACCGATGGTCACAAACTCAACGGGGCCATCGAACTGAGTATTGACCAATTTCTTCAGCAAATTGGTATTCAAAGCACCGCAAAGACCTTTATCGGTGGCGATCACCAGGACTAGAGTCTTGTCTCCAGCGCCGTCAGCGAAGTAGGGATGAATGCCTTCCGCAGCGCTCTCCTTGAGGCTGACGAGGATCTTATTCATCAACTCGGCGTAGGCACGGCCGTTAGCGGCTTGATCCTGCGCTTTCTTCATCTTCGCAGCCGCGACGAGCTGCATGGCCTTGGTGATCTGGGCCGTGTTTTTGACCGATTTGATTCGGCGGCGGATGTCGCGGGTCGAGGGCATCTGATTAGGCTTTCAAATTTGGATGTGGAGATCCGAGAATAATTACTTCCAAGCGGACTTGAAGTCTTCAAGGGCGGTCTTGATATCGGCTTCAACGCCGTCCAAGGCTTTCTCGTTGGCCAACTTGTCCAACAGAGCGGTCTTGCGCTCAGTGAGGTAGGTTTCCAGTTTGGCCTGGAATTCCTTCACGCGATCCACGGCCACGGAGTCGAAGTAACCCTTCTGCATGGCGTAAAGGCTGATGACCATGATTGGGAGGCTCTTCGGCTGATACTGCTGCTGCTTGAAGAGCTCCACGATGCGAGCACCACGGTCAAGCTTGGCTTTAGTAGCGGCATCAAGGTCGGAACCGAACTGGGCGAAGGCAGCTAATTCACGGAACTGAGCGAGGTCAAGTTTGGTGGTGCCGGAAACTTTCTTGATGGCCTTCGTCTGAGCGGCAGAACCCACACGGGAAACGGAGAGACCCACGGAGATGGCCGGACGGATACCCTGATAGAACAAGTCGGTTTCAAGGAAGATCTGGCCGTCCGTGATGGAAATCACGTTCGTCGGGATGTAGGCAGAAACGTCACCAGCCTGGGTTTCAATGATCGGCAGAGCGGTTAAGGAACCACCACCGTAGTTCTCATTCACGCGAGCGGAACGCTCAAGCAAACGGGAGTGGAGGTAGAACACGTCACCTGGATAAGCTTCACGACCGGATGGGCGCTTCAGCACGAGGGAAACCTGACGATAGGCCACAGCCTGCTTGGAAAGGTCATCGAACACGATCAAGGCGTCCATGCCCTGGTCCATGAACCACTCACCAATGGCGCAACCGGTGTAAGGAGCGAGGTATTGGTTCACAGCGCTATCGGAAGCAGATGCGTTCACGATAACGGTGTATTCCATGGCACCGGCGTCTTCGAGAGTCTTAACGACGCGAGCGACGTTGGACTGCTTCTGGCCGATGGCGACGTAGATGCAATACAGAGGCTTGTGGCCCTGAAGTTTACCCTGCTCAGCCGCTTTATTCTGCTGAGCCTGGGAGATGATGGTATCCACAGCGATGGTGGTCTTACCGGTGGAGCGGTCACCGATGATCAACTCACGCTGACCACGGCCGATCGGAATCATGGCGTCGATGGACATGATGCCCGTCTGCACAGGGACAGACACGGACTTACGGGTAATGATCCCTGGAGCGATCTTCTCGACTGGATACTGAGCGTCGCCTTTGATAGGTCCCTTGCCGTCCAGAGCTTCACCGAGAGTATTCACTACACGACCGAGGAGCCCTTTACCCACAGGCACGGAGAGAAGACGACCCGTGGTCTTGACTTCGTCACCAGCCTTGATGCCTTCGGAGGAACCGAGAAGCACGCAACCGACTTCGGTTTCTTCCAAGTTCAAGGCCAGACCATAGAGGCCGCCAGGGAACTCGATCATTTCGTTGAGCATCACATCGCTCAAGCCTTCGATCTTCGCAGCGCCGTCACCGATCTCGCGGACCACGCCGACATTGGATTTGGTGACCGCCGTTTTAAGTCCGGCGATTTGGGATTCGATCTCCTGGAGGATGTTGCTCATGGTGCGACTTTATTTAGAAACGGTGAACGGGATTAAGGGGCGAGGCGGCTTTTATTAAAAGGGCAGATCAGTTTTTGATCAGGACAGGCTGGCTTTGAGGGCTTCGAGACGGGCTTTGACAGAACCATCCCAAACGTCACTGCCGACTTTCACGCGGATACCGCCGAGCAGTTCAGGTTTGATGTGAAACTCCAGCGTGAGTTCACGGCCATACTTCTCAGACAGACTGGCCTTCAGATTGGATTGAATGTCATCCGTGAGGAATGTGGCGCTTTCCACCACAGCACGTTGACTTTCCACTTCATGACGAACAAGCCCAGCAAAGGAGTCCAACATGGCCAGATAGCCACGAGGTTTGGAGGTGGTGATCTGATTCACCACGAGGCGCACACGTGACTCATCCAGCTTGCCATTGACCAGGCAAACGCGGAAAAGCTGGCGCGCGGTGCGGCGGACTTCCTTGCTGATTTTCATGTTCGGTTAGAAGCGGAAGAAAATTGAATTACAGGCTTACCTGAGCGGTAGTCTCCTGGTTGATGCGCGCCTGATCGTCGGTGTTTAGCACCTTACCAGTCACACGGGAAGTCGCTTCGGACACCATGCGGCCAAACTGGCTCTTGAGCTGGGCCATGAGCTGCTCATGCTCAAGCTGAGCTACCTCACGAGCTTTAGCGAGAATTTGAGTAGCTTCTTGAATGGCTTCTTGCTGACGCTTTTCAGCCAGCGACTTGGCGCTATCACCAGCCTCTTTGATCAGGCGATTGGCGTCTGCATTGGCCTTATCGACAATAGCTTGGGCATTCTTCTCAGCTTCAGCGAGATCTTTGGCAATCTTCTCCAGCTTGGATTCACCGTCCGCGATACGCTGACGACGCTGCTCGAGCATAGCCAGGATCGGACCAAAAGCTTTGGTCTTGAGAACGTAGAACACGACAAGGAAAATGATGACTTGTGCGATCAGTTTGGGAAGCTCAAGGCCAAACTGTTCAGCAATGTCGGAGGCGGCGAGGAAGGTCGTGGTCATGAGAAAAAGCGAAAAGTGAGAGATAGGAGGTGGCGGTGGGTGCCGCCACCTCCTCAGAGGGATTAACGGCCCTGGAAAGCGATGATCAGAGCGTAAATAGCGACGGCTTCTGCCAGCGCCATGCCGATGATTGCCAGCGTCTGGATGCTACCAGCAGCGCCTGGGTTACGACCCACAGCTTCAACAGCCTTGCCACCGATCAGACCAATGCCAAGAGCGGCACCAGCACCAGCAAGACCCAAGGTAAGGCTACCGGACACGCCAGCAGCAGCGACTTCAGCGGCAGCAGCGGCAGGCTGAGCCATCGTCATGAGTTCCATCATCATAGTGTTATTCTTCTTTTAATGTTTGGTTGTTTCAATCATCGCCCACACTCTTTGGCATGGTCCCGATGATCAAAGGGTTCATCAATGGTGATCGTGGCCATGCTCCTCGCCATGATTTTCGTCATGAGTCGTCGAGAGCTGGATATAAACTGCGCAAAGAAGAGTGAAGACGCTGGCTTGTAACAAGCCCACCAGCAACTCCATGAAGTAGAAAGGAATTGGAGCGATCGTGGCGATAATGAACTTGCCAATGGCCCCCAGGCCAAACATCTCACCGAGAGTCATCATCGTGTGAAGCAGAGTCTCACCAGCATAGATGTTACCAAAAAGACGCAGAGACAGCGAACCCGGACGGAACATGATCGAAACAATTTCGATCGCCCCCACGAGAAGGAAAACGAGAGCAATGAAGACACCCATCACCCCCTTAGCACCACCCTTAGGACCAAAGGTGTGAACAATGAATCCCCAAACACCCAACTCACGAATGGTGAGATAAAGCCACACCAACATAAAGCAGATGGCCATCCCCAAAGTCATATTCAAGTCAGCCGTCGCCGGACGAAGAACAGGTTTACTGATATGCTCCAGACTCAACATGCCGTGACCATGCCCCCAGCCAATCGTTCCCACCCCGGGAAGAAGACCAAAGTAGTTGGAGACAAGAATGAAAATAAACAAGGTGGCCAGCAGAGGGAATGCACGAGGAGCCTGCTTAGGACCCACAATGGCCTCAACCTGATTGTACACAGCCTCAATGATGGACTCGAAGAAATTTTGCCAAGGATGAGGAATCAACGACATCCGAGTCGTAGCTTTGTTGGCCAACCAAACGATCAAAACCGTCACCACCCCAGCAACAAAGCAAGAGTTTGTCACAAAAGACCAGAAGCTCTCCTCACCGACCAAAGAAACGGCCGCACGGCTCACTTCTGCGAGCACAACGGGAGATGAGGATAGAGGGAAACTTACGTCCATAGCAAATAGCGGGCCGAGTCGGCGGCTTGTGTTTTAGCAGGGGGGCGGAGAGAGGCAAGACTTATTTGTGAAAAATTTCACAAAGTCATCCGTGCCTTGATTTTACAAGGGTTGGACGCATTTCGGACCTCCAAAGTTTTTTTCCAAAATCGGCCATTTTTGCCCTTCCTTTTGGGGACTTCCAAGCTCAAGACCTCCACGCCAAATCTTGCCGCCAAACGCAGCATTTCTCTTATCCGCAAAACGGTCGGTCGGCAACGTGGGCTAGCAAGGCACCGGACAATACTGGTCGCCCCCAGGCCACCGCCGTTGAGGAAATGCGTTGAAAACCAATCATTCCCGACAGCACACCTCCTATTCGTTAGACTACTGCGACCCAGTATCAACAGCTATTCAGCCTGGTGAAAGAGCTGGGCACCTCCCTGGGCCCATTTTCGATACATTTTCACATGTCGCTGGTGTTACGGGCTGATTTCTTATGTGTCCATGCCTGCCAATAAACGGTTCAAAATGGCTCACTTGATTAAATCGCAGCCTCCCTCGACCTAACCAACGGATCAACATGGCCCTAGCGGGAAGGAGCGGACAGAGTTAGGCAATGGTCCGCCAAGGGTGAACCCACTTTGAAAAACCCGCTACGCATCCTCCTATTTGCCGAGTGGTCCAAGGAATCGTCCAATGAACCACCCTCTCGAAGCCTCGCCTCCCTGCAATCACATCTCCTTATCGTGACCTGAAAATCTCACTCGTTAGGCAACGCACAATTAAAGTCTGAAGCCCCCGCTTGTCCGCTTTGACCGCCTGGTGGATTTCATCGAGTTCAAAATCGTCCGAGGCTTCCATATGGCGTCCACTGGCGTAGGTCAGCACTTGCCGGATCAGATGGCGGGTAAAGAGGTCTTCGCGTGTTTCACGAATGATCTTTTTGAAGCCTGCAAAGTCTTGATAAGTCTCACCGGAAGGAAATTCCCCTGAGGCGTCCACCTTCGGTGCAGGGGCTTTCCCGCCTTTAGGTTTAGCGTAGTTACTGCGCCAACGACCGATTGGATCGAAGGTCTCGAGACTAAAGCCCAGAGGATCAATTTTGCGGTGACACTCCGCGCAGGTCGGATCGGCCCGATGTTTGGCCAAGCGCTCACGGATCGTCGTCGCACCCGAGACATCCGCATCAATGGCGGGCACAACATCCGGCGGCGGAGGTGGCGGGATGCCCAGAATGTTTTCACTGACCCAAGCGCCGCGAGTCACGGGCGAAGTTTCGACACCATTGGCACTCACAGTGAGCACGCCCGACATCCCAAGTAATCCTCCACGATGAGCATTCCCCTTCAGACTCACTTTTTGAAAACCGTCCGCAAGGCGCAGCGTCTTTTGCTCGGGCAGTTCGTAAAGTTTGGCCAGCTTCTTATCCACAAAGGAATAGTCTGAATCCAGAAAGTTTTCTACCGAGCCATTGCGCTTGAGGAGATCACTGAAAAAGAGCCTCACCTCTTGTTTCATGGAGGCTGGCAGATCCTCGGCATAATACGTGAGATTGGTTTCCCGCGGAGGTGGCATGCTGCCGAGATCCCGCAGGTTTAACCAACTATCGAGGAATCCATGGATGAAGCCGCTTATCCGCTCATCCGCCATCATGCGCTGCACCTGTTTCTTTAATTCTGCAGGTTCAGTGATTTTGCCAGATTTAGCAGTCGCGAGCAAAGCCGCATCTGGGGGAGCCGCCCATAAGGCATAGGAGAGACGCGTGGCAAGATCGTAAGGCTTGAGCGCCTTGGCAGAATCATCATCGGTAATCTCGCTGAGATACAGAAAGGACGGCGAACACAGGATGAGCTTCAATGCGTCCAAGGCCGCTTGGCGAGGAGTCGCTTTTTCTGCGAGACGCTTGTCGTAGAACGACTGAATCGGCGCACGATCCGTGTCGGTTAGCGGGCGGCGGTAAGCTTTTTCTGCAAAAGCGTAAAGCTGATCGAGAGCACGCTCAGGATTGAAGCCGCCTTGGCCGAAGACCGCGACCTCCTCCACACTGCCTCCAGCTTCTTTCACGGGGCCCTGGATCTTGATATCACTGATTCGAATATGCGGCAGATCCCCATCACGAAGCAGATGCGTGCGACTCACTCCCGACGTGCCTGGAGGGATTTTAAACTCATCTTTGTAGCGCTTGTTGATCGTGACCACCGAAGCTCGTGATTCATAAGGCCCATTTGGGAAAATGAAGCGGGGCGTCTGGCCAGCTTCCAGCCACACTCGGAACTTCAGCACCGTGGGTTTTTCATCAGGCACCACACTGCTAGCGAGCAAAGGCTCGATGGGTTGCGGGTAATGAATATGCCCCTTGGTAATGTCACCAGGCACTACCCCGATGATGAACGGTTCAGAGAAATCGATACCAAAAATGGCATGATCGAAATGCGTGTTTCGGTGTAAAGCCTGCGCTTCCACCTCGAGATCATAGAAACCAGATTCAGGCACCCCTTTCAAAAAGTCCTCAATGTGGCCGTAGCCTCCTTGTCGAGTATCGGTGTTGGGTTGCTCGTAGAGATTGAGATAACGATAGTTGAAGGCCGCCTTGTGTGAGCCACTCAGTTCTTCATACTGAATGAAGTGCCCATTGAAGTGCCAGTTTTTGGGTTCCATCACCGGCTTACCAAGACGAGTCTCCACGAGGCGGTTGGCGGCCTGGAAATACTGATCCACAAGGAAGCCGGAGGTGACCAAAGACTTGCCGATGGTATCGATATGACGGCTGGTCTTTTCCTTAGGGAAATCTGCCGTCAGGCCCAACGTATCCACTCGTCGGCCAAAAAGAGCTGCGAGGGTGTTTTCATACTCACGGCTCGACAGCCGACGCATGACCGTGCGCGAGCCCGAACTCTCAATCTTGCCGCGAGCTGCCACCGTCCCTTCCCTGAGCACGCGCAAGAGAGTGAGACGCTCTTCATCACTGGGCTGATCCGCCTTCTTCGGCGGCATTTCCTTCAGCGTGACCTGATCGATGATATCCTTCGCAGAAATCAGATCAGCGACCGATTTCAAAGGGAGAGCGAAGCTTTCGAACTCTCGATCCCCTTTCTGGACATCGGAATCATGGCACTCCAGGCAGTATTTGCCGAGAAACTGCTGCACCACTTTCGGGGCGGATGCGGGCTCCTCAGCATAAGCCACAGTGGTAAGAGCCATCGCTGACAGACCGACAGCGAGGCGGGCATGATCAAAAATTGGCATGGAAATCAGGAAAAGCGGCCTGTGCTGCTACCAAAGGAATCAACCTCAACTCCCATACGCTGTGCGATGTCCACGAAGAGGTTGCACAGCGGCACCTTGTTGATGCCTTCACGGGGAACCTCGCGGAATTCGCCATGCTTGTAGCCGCCCCCGGCCAAGAGGATCGGGAGGTCGGAGTTCTTGTGAGAATTTCCATCGCCCATACCACTGCCAAAAAGGACGGTCGTGGAGTCCAACAGCGTTTTCTCGCCATCGTTCATTTTCGAAAGACGTGCGACGAACTTGCCGAAATGCTCGATCTGATAGCGCTCCAGCGTGATCAGGCTCGCAATCGATTCAGGATCGTTTCCGTGGTGAGAGAGGCCGTGCCAATCCTTCTTGATGCCCAGATGCTGCGGCATGAAATCGCCCCCAATCTCCAGGGTGGCAATTCGAGTGCTGTCCGTCTGCAGAGCCAATGCAATCATCTCATACAGCAGCGGCAGATCCTCTACCGCGTTGCGATTGGCAGGCTTCTCGAACGGGGCGTGAGGCTTGGGCAGGCTGGTCCAGCGCTGACGCAGTTCCAGGCGCTTTTCCACGTCACGGACGGAGGTCAGGTATTCATCGAGCTTGTCCTTGTCCTCCTTATTCACCTTCCGCGAGAGACGGTTAGCTTCCTCTAAAACGGAATCCAGGATGGAGCCCTGAACCTTGTTTTCCTCCTGGCGCCGGGCTTGGCGTTCCTTGGAATCACTCACGAAGAGCTTTTCAAAGAGTTCGGCCGGGTTCGTCACCGGGGGCACACGCACGCCTGACTTCGTCCAGGCGATCTGGCAACCGCCGTGGATACCCCCTTCAGAGCCCACCGTCAGTGAAGGAAAACGGGTCTGGAAGCCTACTTCGTCGGCTAAAAATTGGTCAATCGTCACATTGCCATCGGGGCGATTTTGCGCTTCCGAGTTCAATACGCCTGACAGGAAGGAATGCACCGCAAAATGCCCCCCTTTCACCCCATGGTCGAGACCGCGCAGCACGGTCATCTTCTCACGAATATCCCAGACCGGCTCCAGCAGCGCCGTCTTCTCATACTGCCGCCCCGTTGTCGTCGGGAAAAGCTGCTTGGTCTGGTAGCCCAGCAAATTCCCAATCGCCACAAAACGACGGGCCCCCATTCCTGCTCCTTTGGCAGCTTGCACCGCCGAGTTTCCACCCACGGACTTGGCCATGAGAGACGGCATACCCGGCAGCGCCAAAGAGGCACCGATGGATCGAAGAATGAAGCGGCGGCGGTTCATAAGGGGGGGAAAAATGGCTCAAGACTCGAAGCAGCGGAGTGATACGAGGCGTGGCACACCATTATTGCACCGGAAATACAGCTCAATGATCTTTGTTTGGGAAAGAAATGGGGAGGTTATTTCCAAAAATATCCCTCTACTTCCCACTCCGGCCACGTGACGCCATCAAAATTCGAAGAATT
Source organism: Prosthecobacter debontii (assembly GCF_900167535.1). Lineage (NCBI taxonomy): Bacteria > Pseudomonadati > Verrucomicrobiota > Verrucomicrobiia > Verrucomicrobiales > Verrucomicrobiaceae > Prosthecobacter > Prosthecobacter debontii. The sequence goes on along the minus strand of NZ_FUYE01000004.1, from coordinate 106,209 downwards.
GGGTTCGGGAAACGCCGACTGGGGGTGATAGCATAGAAGGTCTCCTTGATGTCTGAGAAACGATATTTTTCGACAAGCTCTCCCCTCTCCAGTTCATCTTTGACCACGACTGAGGGCACCAATGTCACGCCGAGTGATTCGCGCGCCATCAAGCGAAGCATTGCCATGTCATCTACTTCGGCGGCAATCATTGGCCGAATGCCCAATTGATCCATGCGCAGATCAAAAGCGGAGCGAATACTGCTCTCGAGACTTGGAAGAACGATAGGCACCGTCCTCAGATCGTGAGGGAATTGGAAGCTACGTTTTCCACGTCTTTTCTGACCGACAAGGCTGACCGGCTGTTCATCCAATAGATGGCAGTGCCATCCCACTTCCGTATCGCGACGGATGGCGGTGTTGGTCAAAACAACATCCAGTGTATGAGCCTGCAACTGACTGAGCAGCTCGCGCAACGTGCCAGAATGGATAATCAACTCCACATCATCTTTACCGATGACGGGCTGTAAAAAACGGAGCTGAAAATTACGAGACAAGTTGGCCACCGCACCCACGCGCAAGATGGATCGGCTGCGTGAAGCCTGATTTTTAAGCACGTCCATCAACTCTTCACCACTTTGAAAAATCGTGTCCGCATACTGCAAGGCGATGCGACCCGCCTCGGTCAAGACCAAGGCCTTATGCTGACGCTCAAACAATGCTTGGCCTAGACTTTCTTCAAGATGTCGTAGCTGAACACTCAATGCCGATTGAGACAATCCCAGCTGTTTGGCAGCTTTAGTTAGACTGCTGCTCAAGGCGATGGCTCGGAAGTATCTGAGATGGTGGTAGTTTAAAAAAGCCATGATTCTTCGTTCGATTTAAGTGAACGATTTTTATCATAACATCAATTGGAGTGAATCCAACCAATCCGTGATGAATGCCGCGCTCACCGAGTCTGAGCTCGCTTTATGAACTCCCTTCTTGCCCTACTCCACCCTCAAGTTGTCTATGCTCCACAGTTGGCTATCGCCCTCGGGGTCATTCTATTGGCCCTACTTCACGGCTTTCTGGCAGACCGCCGGAAATTTAAAGCCAGTGCTCTCACATTATCCACTTTCACTTTGATTGCAGCCGCTCTCGCCGGATTCAGCGTGGCCATGGCTGGGCCGGTGGAGTGGGTTTTGGTGGACTGGGGCTGGGGGCAACTGAGCATTCTTCTCGATGCATTATCCTGCATCATGTTAGGCCTGGTCGGTTTCCTGGGTTATATCGTCACCCGATTTTCTTTAAACTACCTGGAGGGTGATCCCGGCCAGCAACGATTTATCCAATGGTTGTGCGCCACGCAAGGCTCGGTCGTTTTGTTGGTGATCTCCGGCAATCTTCTGCTCTTCATCGTCTCTTGGATGGCCATCAGCCTATGCCTCCACCAGCTTCTAACCTTCTATCCGGATCGCCCCGGTGCCAAGCAGGCGGCGAAGAAAAAATTTCTGATCAGCCGTCTGGGTGATGCATGCTTGATCAGCGCTGCGCTCCTGGTGTGGCTTCAGTTCAAGAGCCTGGACTTCAGTGTGATCTTGGCTCCAGCGGCGGCTGCAAAGCAGCCTCTATTGCCTTGGATTGCGGGCTTACTGGTCGCAGCAGCCATCATCAAATCGGCCCAGTTTCCTTTCCACAGCTGGCTGCCTGATACGCTAGAGACGCCAACCCCAGTATCAGCTCTCATGCACGCTGGGATCATCAACGCAGGCGGATACCTGATCCTGCGGATGAGCCCCTTGTTGGTCCAGGTGCCCGGTGCCTTGAACACCCTGGCCTTCATCGGAGCCTTCACGGCCTTGTTCGCATCTGTGATCATGATGACCCAGTCCAGCGTGAAGAAATCTCTGGCCTGGTCCACCGTCTCTCAGATGGGCTTCATGATGCTCCAGTGTGGCCTCGGAGCCTTCGCACTGGCCATGTTGCACGTGGTCGCTCACTCGCTCTACAAGGCCTATGCCTTCCTCAGCAGCGGAAGCAGTGTGAGACAGGCCACTGTCTCCTGGGTGCCTACGAGCCGCCCTGCCGCTCATCCGAAAATCCTCATCGGCGCTCTCCTGGCTGCTCTCATGATCGGCTGTGGTACGTGTCTTCTGCTTGTCGATCATGTGATGGCGTCACCCGGTGAACTCCTGCTGGCAGCCGTGTTTGTAATGGCCCTGGCACATCTGCTCTGGACCCTATGGAGCAGCTCCATGAGACGGCGGTTACTCACCTGGGGGCTGGCGATTGCAGGTCTGACTGCAGTAACCTGCTTCACTCTGCACGCCGCGTTCAGCTCCGTTCTTCAGTCAGCCCTGCCGTTGTATCATCCAGAGAGAACAGCCTTGGACTTCATCCTGATGAGCCTAGTGATGCTGCTCTTCCTGGCAGTCCTGGTGTTCCAAGCCCAGCTACCGGCCTGGGGTACTCATCCTCGGTTTTCGAGACTCTATGTGCACGCCGCCAATGGCTTCTATTTTGGCACCTACCTGAACCGCTTCACGCAGAAACTCGGCCTCTGACTCCGTCCGACTTTTTCAATCACATTCCAAATTCACCACTTCATATGTACATCGCTTCTCTCGACTCCCCATCCACCTCACATGAAGCCGCTTTGCACCAGGCCAAACAAGCCTGCCTGCGGATTCCGCCCCTGTGGCCTCTCCAAAGTTTCGTCGCAGTCAATCCATTTGTCGGACTGGTTGATCGGCCCTTTGAAGAGGTGGCATATCTCATTTCTAAAGTCACTCACAGTTCCATGCTAATGACTGCAGACCACTATGCCAAACAGCATGCCGATGGTCGGATCACGGTGCAGGATCTCGCCAGTGCGGTTCAGCAAAGCCAGCCTGACTGGACGAAAATGCAGGTCATGAACGAGGTCCGGAAATTGATTGAGGCAGTCAATCGTCCGTCACCAGCGGACACGACGTTTCTTCACTCTGTCATGGATCTCGCCAGCCAACAGAGCACGACTCCCTGGCGACTGACTGTGGTGGAAGAGGTGTCCAAATGGTGTGCGTCCTATTTCGATCATGGCCAGTCCTCCTGGAGAATGCCGTGGCAAAAGCAGCCTCTCTACCTGGCCTGGAAGCAAGCTGCCTCAATCGATGCCAATCCTGAGTTACTGGGCTTGACAGCGTTCCGGCAGATGGTGGCTGCCCTCCCAGTGACCAGCGCCGATGCCCTCGCGGAGTTGATTGACGACCTAGATGTCCCTGAAGCATGCCTCTGCGACTACTTTCATCGCCTGCTGATGACGCTTCCGGGTTGGAGCAGCTATGTGCAATACCTGGTTCGGGAGCGAACAAGGAATGGCCATCATGAGGAGTCGCTAGTGGATCTTCTGACCATTCTGCTGGTATTTGAAAGTGCCTGTCTCAAACAAGGAGGAGAATCGCTAAAGAACGACTTCCAATCACAACTCAACGCTTTCGCTGACGCTGGCACCCATGCAGATCTCAAGCCGCTCCTAATGTGGCAGAAAGCGATGGAGATCGGTTTTCAGCGGACATTGTGTGCAGACTTGGTGGAATCGGCAAATCTCAAGACCGAGTCCACGGTGGTCCGCCCTGCCCTCCAGGCCGTCTTTTGCATCGATGTGCGGTCTGAGGTCATGCGGAGATCTCTGGAGTCTGTCTCGGAGGAAATTCAGACGCTCGGCTTTGCCGGCTTCTTTGGCATGCCCATTGAACACGTCCCTCTGGGCCATCGAAAAGGTCTCTCTCAGGTGCCTGTGCTTCTGAGCCCCAAGTATAAAGTCCGGGAGTACCTGCCAGACGCCACCCCTGAGCAGGAGCTGCAAGAACTCCACCGGCTGAAACGAAATCGTCGGTTAGGTCATGCCTGGAGCGCTTTCAAAAACTCGGCCGTCAGTTGCTTCAGCTTCGTTGAAAGCGTCGGCCTTGGATATGCCTGGCAAATGGCCAAGCACACGTTCCCGGCCGTCGCAATGAAGCAGGAGGAACCCGGTTCCTGCGCCTGCAAGATGACCTTACTGCCAAATTTGCTCGAAGCAGAGCCTTCCAAGCAAGACAAAGGCAATCAAACCGGCATCACCTTGAATGATCAAATCCAGCTCGCCTATGATGCGCTGAAAAACATGGGGTTGACCTCGAATTTTGCCCCACTCGTTTTGATCTGTGGTCACGGCAGCCATACCACGAACAATCCTTACGCCGCAGGTCTGAATTGTGGTGCGTGCGGAGGCCATGCGGGGGATGCGAATGCGCGGTTGGCAGCCGCGATCTTGAATCATGCTCCCGTCAGACACGGATTGAGGGAACATGGCATTCACATCCCGGATGATGTGCACTTCATGGCAGCCATCCACAACACCACCACTGACGTGATCACCCTCTTTGATAAAATGGAAGTGCCACGGAGTCATCAGACCTACCTCTTGCAGACGGAACTATGGTTAGATACGGCAAGCCAGAGGTGCCGGGAAGACCGCGCCAACAGCCTGGGTCTGGGCCACGAGGAAGCTGACTTGCTCAAGAGGCTGATCGTCAATCGGAGTCAAGATTGGTCTCAGGTCCGGCCTGAATGGGGCTTAGCAGGCAACGCAGCCTTCATCGCGGCACCGAGGGAAAGAACTCAACGTCTGAACCTCAAAGGAAGAGTCTTCCTCCACGATTACTCACCCGATGCCGATCCTCAGAAAAGCACACTTGAGCTCATCATGACGGCTCCCATGGTGGTCGCCAACTGGATCAATCTCCAATACTACGCTAGCACCGTGAACAACCGGATCTGGGGCAGTGGCAACAAGGTGACTCACAATGTGGTGGGAACATTCGGTGTGCAGCAAGGAAACGGAGGCGACCTCCAGACGGGATTGCCCCTACAAAGCGTGCATAATGGCCACGATTGGGTCCATGAACCTCTCCGGTTGAGCGTTATCATTGAAGCTGCCCGCAGTGACGTCTTTGCGGTTCTGCAAAAGCATGACCATGTTCGGCACCTGGTCGAACATGAATGGCTGTATCTCTTTGTCCTCGAAGACAGCGGCAGGGCCATCTACCAATACCGGAACCAAGCTTGGGAACTGACGGCATCCTAAGACAAAGCGGCGAACATCGCATGCGATCCTCTGGCTGGTTGGACCCGTCAGAGGATCTGTGCCTTGATGCCACTGCCATGTTGAGCATCTCCACGAGTTGCTTCATGGGCCAAGGGCCTAGCCTAACAAAAAACGCATCACGAGATCATATTTGACGACATCGACAGGCGTATGCCCCCTGAGGCTGAGCCTTGATCTCTGGATCTAGCCATGTGAAAATGGCCACGCAGATTTGCTCCATCCACTCTCGCATGAAATTTCTCCCACCTCTATTTTTGGCTATGATCCTTCCGGGTTTAACCGTGGGTGACGATAACGCCTCTCAACGTGTAGCCGCGGTGACTGAGATGTCAGGCTTGGTAGCTTTTTGGGATTTTGTGCAGAAGGAGACTGACTTGCCAAATCGTTTCACCGCGCACGTGCCCACTGGAACCAGCACCGATTACCCTCTCGATGCGGCCAATTATATCAAGGACTACTGGGGTGCCGGGCGCGAGGCGACTTATGCCGATTTTCCCTTATTAGGCCGCGGTCCGTTTGGTCAGGCCATCCGCATCGTCAATGAAACCGATCCCGATTTTCGTCCCTTTCTCTTTGTACCACGCAGCCGCCTCCATGATACACCGCTGGATATCAAAGGCGCTGGAAAGTCCGTGACTGTCGTGGTGTGGGCCATTCGTGAAAGTGGCAATCACGCCCTGGCTGGTATCTGGCATGAAGGCACCGATTTGAAGCAAAAAGAAACCAGCAGCATCACCAAGGTGGAGCGTGGTCAGCGCCAATATGCGCTCTTTGCCGGCTTGAATAAATCAGGCAGCGCTTGCGGTCACGTCTCCGAAAATGGGGCCAGTTCCTTCCTGAACAAATACGCCCTGCACAAGAGCAACTCTGAAGGCATCTCCCCCACAGTCCCCGCTGACGCACCCGCCGAACAACTCGACGCCGCATGGCAGTGCTTTGCCATGACCTTTGATCATGAGAAAGACCAACTCATCGGCTGGCTCAATGGCGTCTCAGGTGATCGCTGGCTTGACCATCCCAAGAAAGACAAGCTCATCTCCTACGCCTACAACGCCTACATGCAGGGCCACTATGCCAAGCTCCCCGGCAAACAAGAAGGCGAAGACGACTCCTTCCCGGCTGATCAATACTACAATCCACCGGAGACCGAATCCCTCAGCATCCAAGTGCTGCGTGAGGCTGCTAACGAACGTGTGGAGTTGCGCGAATACCCCTACACCAAGATTGAAGTCACCCTGCGTCATGGCCAGGAAGTCTCCCGCGACCTCGTGGCCCTACGTCTGAATCCCTGGTGGTATCCGCACGACCTCTACAGCCTTGCCGATGCCGCCAGTGGTGGTCCCTTCACCATTGGCCGCGTCATTCACAGCAGCCGCAGCGTCGGCTTCACCGGTTGGATCGGCGGTGTCGCCGTCTTTGATCGCGCCCTTAGTGAAGGCGAACTCAAAAAGCTGACGGAGATTGCCGCTAGGCCGGTGAAGAGCGAGTGAGGTAGGCTGAAGAATACATTCACAGGCTCACCATGAACTGCCTAACGGAAAGCGAGATTTCACAATGGCTACGACAACGGCAAACGACGGAAGCCCCTTATCAAAGCCCTCAGGGATCTTCCAGCCGTTACCATCTTCAGTTTGAGTCCCCCAAGAACCATCTGGGCATTGACTCTTTCTTCAGGCAATATCTTGAGCAGATCGTTGGTGCATCCGAAACCCTCACCCACATCACGGACTGGGGACTTTACACACCCAGCGAAATGATCGCCATCATGGGCATCCGCGCCCTAAACTCGGAGATGCGTTATCTCATCGATTCCCCAGGCCATCTTCTGGTTCCTCGTAACGGCGAAACCGAAACGGAAACCGTTATCGCCCTGATGAGCTTAACCACCCATTTCTCCTGGTGCGCCTATCTCTATTGCCCAGCGAATCGTGCCACACTCTACACGTGGGAGGGCGAGATCATGGACTTCTGGACAGATCGTGAAACCCAGTTCAAGACGATGGAGAAACTCACCAACGACTTGGCGTTGGCAGCCACGAGTCAGTCCAAATAGAGGCCTCTACAGTGAATATCGGCAAAGACATGCCACCCTTGTGGGTACTAACCATCAAGATATTGTGTGCACGGTTCCGCATCACGACCGCGCTCGTTGAAGCAAAGTCACTCCAGATTTGCATAGCCCACATTGGAGCTTAACTTGTGCAAGTGTAGAGAAGCAAGCTCGGTTTCCACACTCGTCATCCGTCTAGCAAAACGCTTCTCAATGAAACCAGCTAAACGCTTATAACTCTCGACCAGGACTGGGGCCTGAGGAGGTCCGCCGATCACATACCAGCCAGGTATCGTTAATGCAGCGTATACCGTCACATCTAGGTTGAGATTCTTTTTGAACTCTTGGCGTAGCCATTGCGCATTGTTAACCACTTGATCTAACTCTCGTGTGCTTCGTCCCCAAGGCCACTGAAGAGCTTGACCACAATAACTCACTTTATGGGAGCCCTTCTCTTTGGGCTTTCGGCGTGTCTTCGTCTCTACCACGACAACGATTCCGTTTCCCACGACGACGTGATCGAGATTAAACGAGCCCATACTTCCTTTGCAGGGAACATCATGAAAAATCTCATATCCCTTTTGTTTTAGAACGTCCAGTTGATCCGCCACGACTCGCTCACCAAACCAACCCAGCCTCAAATTGGCAAGCTTACTAAAAAACCTCAAGATCAAAGCATAAACACAGGCAATAACTAACAAGCACGCGGCAACGCTTGCTACGAGCCTCACCAGCACATCAACTTTCAAAAAAGTTGTTATCCACAACACCGCACAAAAGCCCCCCAGAGGCAAGAGCATCAACGCAAATACAGCCCACAGAAGCCGCTCCATCTGGATCGCTATCTCTAGTCGCAAGTGCTCTCCGGGCTGACGCCTGAGTTGAATATCCTCCCCTAGCGGATTCCTTGTTGGCCGCCTATTCAGCCTCCAATGAATCAAGGCCAACAATCCACCTCCTAACACAACGGGGTATATTAGCCCAAAACCAACTTGTTCCAAAAAACTCATCAACCAACATCTCGCTAAGAAAACACACCCATCAATTCCTTTTTCACCAACCAACACTTTAATCAAAGCGCTATAAATCGCATTTAACGGTTACATCCTCAGCAGCAGGGCCACGCCAGAGTCGGCATTGAGCCAGACGAGGAGAGTCAATACAGAGGCGATACCAAGGGCGAGAGTGCCGACGAGGGTGATCTCCAGGGCCTGGGTGGTGAGCAGGGCGGCATGGGAGATGCCGAGGTCGGACAAGGTGAGGAACTCGCGTTTTCTCAAGCGGAAGGAGAGGGCGAAGACCAAGGCGGCGACGCTGAGCGCGGCGGTAGCGAGAATGCTGAGCAGAATGAGGGCGAGGGTTTCCGCCTGGAAGAGGGTCCGCATCAGTGCGTGAAATTCATCCAGCGGGCGGATGAGCTGCGCGGGGCGATCAGGCTTGGCATAACGTCCAGCGAGGATGGCCTCAGCCTTGGCATCCGTGGGATCCACGAGGATGGCGCTGAGGGGATAGGCGGAGGCGTCGCCATGGAAGTGAAAGCTGGGCAGGTTTTTCTCCGTCACTTCATTGAACATGCGCACGCTGGCATTGCCGACAGTGTTACCCGCTTCCTGGGTCAGGATGGTGTCCTGCGTGACGAGGTCATCGTGACCATGAGCGAGACCTTGGATCAGCCAGGCGGTCTTGAGATCGACAAACACCGCGTGGTCGTCAGCGGTTCCCTGCGGCGCCAGGATGCCGGTGATGCGCATCTTCAGCGGGTAGATGCCGGCCATGTCAAAGACCTGCTCCTGAGAGGAGAATAGGCTGTCCCCGACCCCCAACCCGCGCTGACGAGCCAAGGCAGCTCCGATGACACAATCCCCCAAGCGACCGAAGAGGCGTCCCTGCGTGACGGTGAGGTGACGAAACGCGAAGTAATCCAACTGCGTGCCGACGATGGGTGCCGACTGGGCATGAAAGCGCAGATACAGTGGGATGGCCCGGCCGAGCTTCGCGGCCCGAACGTCTTCCAGGGTCTTTTGCGTCAGTATGGGCAGTGACTGCTGTTTAAAATAAAGCGCAGCCAGCATCAGATCTAGCGCACTGCCACGGGCTCCGATCACCTGAGGGGTAGCAGCTGCCCTGGCCTGCATGGCGGTCTCTGCGGCGGCGAGGGTAACGCGGATGCACAGCGGCAGTGCTAGGACAACGCCCAAAGCCCCCGCCAATAAGAGGGTCTGCAACCGATGACGGGCGACGTAACGCCAAGCGAGGGTCAAGCTGGCGGATCTCATGCGGCGGTGAGGTCCTCCACCCGAAGTTGTTGAGCAAACAGCGGCATCAGTTCAGGGTCATGGGTAACGACGACCAGACAAGCCTGCTGCTCGCGAGCGTAGTTCAAAAGCAGATCCATCACCACTCCGCGACGCCGGACATCCAGTGAGGCGGTGGGTTCATCCGCAAAGACAAAAGCAGGACGATGCACGAGGGCGCGCGCAATGGCCACGCGCTGCCGCTCCCCCTGCGAGAGCCGACCGGTCAGACGGTGCCAATGCGGAGCAATCTCGAGCTGCTCAGCCAATCCGTTCGCGCGTTCGCGCAGGGTGGGATCATCCGGCTGAAACTGAGATGGCAAGAGAATGTTTTCCTCCACGGTGAGGTAGTCCAGCAAAGCGAAGTCCTGAAATACCAAACCTATTTTTTCCAAACGAAAACGCCGACGCTCCGTGGCGGTGAGTTGTGAGAACTGAGTATCGCCACAAGACACCGAGCCGTGATCTGGAGACAGCAGACCGGTCATCAGGCGGAGGATGGTGGTTTTCCCACCACCACTGGGCCCGAGAATCGCCAGCGGCTCCCCTGCCCTGACTTCCAGATGTTTCACCGCCAGTTGGAAATCACTGGCGGGATAGCGGAATTGAATGTCACGAAGGGCGAGCATGCGAGCGGATGGAGCCCATAAAACGCTGCCATCAGACCCGAACCATCGCCGGTTCTGGATATTCGAAGGTGCGACCCTCAAAATTACGAATGAGCGTGCGTTGCTCATCGCGCAAGAGGACGTAGTCGGGGTTCACCGGCACCTTGCCGCCCCCACCTGGAGCATCGATGACGAACTGAGGCACGGCGTAACCCGTGGTGTGACCGCGAAGCTGCTCGATGATCTCCACGCCCGTGCTGACACTGGCACGCAGGTGCGAGCTGCCCTGAATGAGATCGCACTGATAGAGGTAATAGGGGCGCACACGGCACATGAGCAGCTTCTGCACGAGTGCTTTCATGACATCCGCGTCATCGTTCACCCCACGAAGCAAGACGCTCTGGTTCCCCAGCGGCACACCGTGATTGGCCAGCATTTCCAAGCCAGCTTTGACTTCCGTGGTCAGCTCGCGGGGGTGATTGGTATGGATGCTCAGCCACAAGGGGTGATAGCGAGCGAGCATCTGGCAAAGCTCAGGGGTGATGCGCTGGGGCAGAAAGATCGGCACCCGGCTACCGATACGCACAAACTCAATGTGCTTGATGGAGCGAAGCCGCTTTAAAATGGCCTCCAGTTTACCATCACTAAACAGGAGCGGATCTCCACCGCTCAGTAACACATCACGCACTTCATCGTGCCGCTCGAGGTAGCGGAAAGCGGCCTCATAATCGGTGTGTAACTCCTGCTCGCCCACACCACTCACCACACGACTGCGGGTGCAATAGCGGCAGTAGCTGGCACAGCGATCTGTGACGAGAAACAGGACACGGTCTGGATAACGATGGACTAGGCCCGGCACGGGCATGTGACTGTCCTCGCCACAGGGATCGGCCATTTCATCAGGATCTTCCCAGCTCTCTTCGATGCGGGGCACGACCTGACGGCGGATGGGGTCCTCGGGATCTTCTGGATCGATGAGATTGAAGTAATGCGGCGTGATGGCCATGGCCAGCTTGCTGCCACTGAGGAGAACCCCCGCACGCTCTTCATCGGTCAGCGTGAGGTGTTCTTCCAGACCTGCTAAGGTCGTGATGCGGTTGCGGAGCTGCCAAGCAGAGGAATTCCAGTCCTCAGGTGACACATTTTTATTTTTCCAGAAGCCCGGGGCGTGAGAACGAAATTCCTTCTCGGGAAGCAAAGGGGGCGGCGTGCGCATTGAATGGTCGTTAAGTTCGGGACGTTACGCCCGTGTTTTTTGGCATGTCAAACGTCTAGGTTTAAAACGCTGCAAAAAAGAAACTGGATGGGAGAATCTTTATCCCTCGGTTTGCAGGAATGTTCTGCTTGGCCCGTAAAATCCAACAGCTTAATGTCGCCGTTTCCCCCTGCCTATGAAAAGCTGTTGTCCTGTAAATCTTGTCCTTAAGCCTTTCAGGTTTGCACCGATTTTAGCCGTGCTGGCGCTGCTGGTTGGACACGCGCAGGTGGCAACGGCGCAATCAGATCAAAATTGGATTCCAGGCAACCTCAACAATGACTGGAGCCTAGGTGCGCTCAATTGGGATGCTGGGGTGGGCTGGACGAATGGCAACAATGCCATCTTTGGCGGCACGGGAGAAACCGTGGAACTGGCCAGTGATGTGCAGGTCAATCACATCACTTTCAATAGCAATGGCTACACGATTGCCGATGCCAACAACGACAGTGTGCTAACTCTGAATCCGGCAAGCATCATCACCGTCACCACCTCAACGCATACCGCCACGATCAGCGAAGCGATCGCCAGTGGCGGCATCACCAAGGCGGGCAATGGAACGCTGGCACTCTCAGGCAACAATGCTTTCTCCGGAGCGGTGACCATCAACGCAGGGCGTCTCCTGGTCAGTCATAACTCCGCTCTAGGCAATACGACGGGCTCGACGAGCATTGCATCAGGAGCACAATTAACTCTGGCCGATGGGGTCATCATCACGGGGGAATCGCTCACACTCGCAGGCAGTGGCATCAGCTTCACAGGGGCTCTCAACGTCGCTGCGGATGCTTCTGCCACCTGGGCTGGTGCGGTGAACATTGTGTCTGGAGGCCGGTTTGGCACGGAGGTCGGCGGCCACCTGACGGTCAGTGGCCCCATCAGCGGCAGTAACTTGGTGCTTTCAGCCTTTGGCACGGGAGTAGATGCCGGGGTGTTGGTGGTCAGCGGCACGTCCAACACTTACTCGGGACAGACGCAGATCATTCGAGGCATCCTCCGATTGGGAGCCTCCAATGCGCTGCCGACAACCACCGTGCTGGATGTGGACTCCGCCAATAGCCCGACCGAGGCCTCGGTCTTCGACCTCGCTGGATTCAACCAAACGGTGGGGCAACTTACCCGCTCTGCGAACAGTGACGGCGGCAGTTTCATCACCAACAGTGGCTCAGTGGCCAGCACTCTGACGGTGAATCAAAGCACCACATCCGTTTACAGCGGTATCCTTCAGGATGGCTCTGCAGCACTCAACTTCACCAAGAGCGGCTCTGGCACCCTGACACTATCAGGCAACAACACCCAAAGCGGAACCCTAACTGTCAGCACAGGCACCCTCATCCTTTCGGGCAACAACACGAGCACGGGCGAAGTGGTGGTCAGCGGCGGAGTTCTGGAAGTGGCTCACAACAACGCGTTTGGCAGCACCACCACGGGCAGTTCAGTCACCTCAGGCCGGATCGTGCTTCAAAATAGCATCAAGGTCACTGGCGAGGCGCTTGCCATTGCGGGTGATGGCGGGAACAGCAATGGCGCTCTCCAAACGGCGACAGGAGCCGAAGCTGAATGGACTGGCAATATTGTGGTTAACAGCGCCGGTGCACGTCTCGGCGGTGGAGTCGGTGGTAAGCTGATCCTCTCCGGGGTCATCAGTGGAGCGGCGGGTGGGGCCGTGTTTTTCAACCGAGCCAACGACTCCACCACCGTCCTCAATGCCGTGAACACCTATACGGGGCCCACCCAGCTTTTTGCCTCTGGCGGAACCGTGGGCTCCCGGCTGGTCGTAGGTGTGGACAATGCCATCAACGCCGCCAGCCGCCTCACGGTGCTCTCCAGCAGCAGTCCTGCGGCAAGCATGCCCATGCTGCTGGATTTGTTCGGCCATGTGCTGACGCTCTCTGGGCTAGACAGCAGTAATAATCATACCAACGGCACCTTGTTGAACGTCACCAATGACGGCACGCAAGCCTCGACGCTGACGATTTCCTCCGCCAGCACCTACACCTATTCAGGAGCCATTACGAATGGCACTAGCGTAACCCACTTTGCCAAAGATGGATCTGGCACTCAAATCCTTATCGGAGCTAGCAGCTATACCGGTGAGACGACGGTGCGAGCAGGCACGCTTCAAATCGGCGGCTCGACAGGCACCCTCGGTAGCAATGGCCGCCTCTCTGGCACCAGCCAGATCAATCTGATCGGCGGCACACTCTCCCTGAACAATCTAGGAGCCAGCAACAATGCCACGGATCGCCTCGCCAACACCACCGTTGTCAGCCTTCAGGGTGGTGCCCTGAGTTTTCTGGGCTCTGACCAGACCACGACAAATTCAACCGAAACGCTGGGAACGGTGCGCTTTGACCAGCAGGTTTCGACTCTTACCCTTACCTATGGCAGCACGAACACGGCGACGCTCACCACCACGACTCTGCAACGAGCGGCCAATGGAGGGATCGCCCTCGTGCGGGGTATCGCTTTGGGGAAAGATAGCAGCAGCACCGCCAGCATCTCGCGCCTGCTGGTGACCAATGCCCCAACTCTCGTCGGCACCACGGCTGCCACTAACACTGGAATCAGCACGGCTAAAAACACACAGATTGTTCCTTTCCTCTTGGGAGCAGTCACCAGCACCACCGGTGGAGTCGGGACGGCAGGCACGGCCAATACGTTCGTGACCTACAATGTGGACACCGGTTTGCGTCCCCTCAATCTTACTGATGAATTCACGCTGAATGCCTTCACCTCAGGTCACAATACTCGCATCACCTCGACCTCCACAGTTGGCTCAACGACTGCCATCAACTCCCTGATTCTAGAAAGTGCGGATGTTAGCATCGCGAGCGGCCAGGTTCTCTCGGTCAGCAGCGGCGCTATCCTGATCACAGGCTCCGGAGGACGCGCCATCAGCGGTGGCACGCTAGCTTTCGGTTCTCAGGAGGGCATCATCACCAGCTACACTTCGGGGAACACGAGCTTGAGTTCGGCCATTACGGGAACAGCAGGTTTGAGTCTGTTTGGCACGAGCCTGTTTGTGATCAATCAGCAGAATAGTTATGCAGGCAACACGGCCATCTATGCCTCTGTGGTGCCACAATCCAGCTCGGTGGGAAGCCCCAACGCTCCGACCTCGGGTCCCTTTGGCACAGGCACCTTAATTCTCGCAGGCGGCAGCATTCGCGCATCCAGCGGTGGGAGTGTCACGATTCATAACGCAGTGGCATTCCAGGCCGACACCACGATCCCAACAGGTTCTACGGATAAGACCCTCACCTTCACCGGAAACGTCACCCTCACTAGTGCCACACGCACTCTGACTCAGCAAAACACCACAGCACGCACGATCCTCAGTGGCGCGATCAATGATGGAGGGAATGGCTACGGAGTCATCCTCAATGGGGCTGGCGAGGTGGAGTTTCGTGGCACCAACACTTACACGGGCACGACGAGTGTGACCGCTGGCACGCTTTACATCAACGGAAATCAAACCACCGCGACAGGGAGCGTCACTGTCAGTGGCGGCACCTTGGGGGGCACGGGGACCGTGGGCGGAACCACCGTAATCGCGGCAGGAGGAACACTGAGCCCTGGTGACCCCACAAGTGCTGGTGGACTCGCCCGACTCAACATCGCCCAAAGTCTGACGCTGAAGACCAGTTCTGTGACCCGTCTTGAGATCACTGGAGCCACTTTCACCAGCCTGGATTCTTTTGGAGGCAATGCCCCAGGCTCATCAGGCTACATCAACTATGTGCTCTCCCACGCGACAGGCATGGGCAATCATGACCAACTCAGTCTCACCGGCAGCATCACTCAAGAAAATGGTGGCAAGATCCAAGTGGTTCCTGCCGGTTTCACGGCTGTTGAAGGACAGATTTTTAACCTCCTGGACTGGACGGCGGTCTCGGGCAACACCTTCTCCAGCAACTTAGGCGATACCTATCATGATGGGACCGCCGACAGTGCGTATGACCTTGACCTTCCAAGCCTGGGTTCTGGACTAGTCTGGGACACGAGCTTTTTTGCCAGTCATGGCGTCTTGGTCGTAGTGGCGCTCGTCCCCGAGCCAAGCCGAGCGATGCTGATGTTCCTCGCCCTGGCGTTTGTGAACTTGCGTCGCCGCCGTTTGTCAGTTTGATTTGATCGGTAAAAGGCTCTCGTGGAATAGGTCAGCCATCAAGCTTCCCTGCTTGGGATCGTATTCTCAGATTATGATTTTCTCCATCCTACGCGACATCATGCATAGTCCCGTGGTGGATATCATCCTCCATCTGAAGCAGTCACCCGGGATGACGGTAAAGGAGCTCTGTGCCGTCATGAAGATGAGTTACATGGGGGTCAAGCAGCACTGTGACGCCCTCACAGAGAAGGGCTACTTGGATAGCTGGAGGCATCCTGTCCCGCATGGCCGTCCCGAGAAGATCTACCGTCTTACGCATAAACTGGATCCGTTGTTTCCTTCAGCAACCGCCGAGCATTTACTGGAAATGCTTTTCCATGCAGAACGATTGTTTGGCGCCACAGCTCCCGAAAAATTGCTCTACGCCTTCTTTGCGTCGCGAGCGGATCGTTATGCCAGACGCCTGGAAAAGGAAGAGGGACTGGAAAACAAGGCTTTGGTCTTGAGCCGACTCCGCAGCGGGGATGGCAATATGTCCGTGGTGGAAGTCAGCGGTACAGGTGGCCTCCGAATCGTTGATTACCATTGTCCCTATCTGGAACTCATGAAGCTTTATCCGCTGATTCGAGAGATCGAATGCGAGATGATGGAACGCCTCCTGAGTTGTGCGGTAGAGAGACAGGAAGAAGAACGATCGGGCCTACAGCGGGTTATTTTCTCGCTGACGGCGATTTGAGGTCATTAGGTAAACCTCCGCAACACAGGCGAATTGCCGTCTGAAATTTACAGGGATTTTACATCTTCCCTATAGAAGCCACAGCATTCCGTATCATTATTGCAATTGTTTTCAAATTCGAGAATCAAATTCAATGATGTTCCAAGCCTTGCGATACCTGCTGGCTCTAGGGGGGCTCTCCCTCGGGGTCTTGCACGCCCAGGTGATGCACTTGGAAATCCAGCCTGAGCCGCTCATTCAGGGCGTTGCGGATTCCCACATGGAGTCTTTGGAGAGACTGGATTTTCTAGTCTCAGGCCTAGCTCTTCAGCACGTAGACGGCTCATGGTTGGAATCGAGGGATTGGTTTGCCTATTACAGCCTGGGGCAAAAACGTTTCGTGGCCCAAGCAGATGGAATCCCCGCCTCTCGCTTCAAAGCTGTGCGATTCGTCGTGGGCGTCCCTGAACCGCAGGATAAAGCGGATCCAAACCTTCTGCCGCCAGATCATCCACTGCACCCCAACGTCTGCGGTCTGCATTGGGGTTGGCAGGGGGGCTATGTTTACATGGCGATCGAAGGCCGTTGGAGACAGCCGGGGAAAGAACTGAGCGGCTACTCCTTTCATCTCGCCAAGAGTCCCAACACGGTGCCGGTCGAAATCCCAGTGGACTTTCAAGGCGGTGGCCCTGTCACGATCAAATTGCAGCTTGATTCTGCCCAGATCCTTCAGGGCATCGACTTAGCGAACGAGGGCCATAGCACCCATTCCCGCAGCGGAGATCCCCTGGTGCCCAAACTGCGGGCCAATATTTCCAAGGCATTCTCGCTCGAGTCAGTGCGCTATGATCTCTATCAGCCGACGGAAAACATGAGTGCACATGATGCGCTGCCCGCACCGACTAGCACCCATCCCCTTCCTCTCAAGATCAGCCGCCGGTTACCCCAAGTGCAGTTACCGTCCGATAATCCGATCACTCAAGAGGGAGTCTCACTGGGAGAGAAGTTGTTTCATGACCCACGTCTATCGATCAACAACACCCAATCCTGCGCGAGCTGCCATGATCGCAGCTTAGCGTTTAGCGATTCACGCCCAGTAAGTTTGGGCGCTGAGGGGCAGCAAGGAACCCGCCAAGCCATGCCCCTGTTCAATCTGGCCTGGAGTAGCTCCTTCTTCTGGGATGGACGCGCGAACAGTCTGAGGGAGCAAGTCCTACTCCCTATCCAAGATAAGCATGAGATGAATGAAAGCCTGGACCGAGTCCCGGCTAAGATCGCTGATTTGAAAGATGATTTTGCTGGAGCCTTTGACTCTGAAGAAATCACCTCCGAGAAGATCGCCAAGGCTCTGGAGCAATTTTTGTTAACTCTAGTCTCTCAAGACTCTCGATTCGATCAAGCGGCCCGTAAGGTAGCACTGATGACCGAAGAAGAGAAGCGCGGTCTGCAGTTGTTTGTCACAGAGTTTGATCCCGCTCGCGGACTGCGGGGGGCTGACTGCTTTCACTGCCATGGCGGCACGCTTTTTACCGATCACCAGTTCAAGAACAATGGCTTGGATCTGACACCCGCCGATGTCGGCCGCATGAGAGTCTCAGGAAATCCAGCGGACAAAGGCAAGTTCAAAACTCCAGGCCTGAGAAACATCGCCCGCACAGCTCCCTACATGCATGACGGGCGCTTTCAAACGTTGGAAGAAGTGGTGGAGCACTACAACAGCGGAGTACAACGCAGCGAAACCCTCGATCCCAATCTAGCCAAACACCCCGTCGAAGGGCTGCGACTCACCGATGACGAAAAGCGGGCTCTGGTTGCCTTCCTCAAGACCCTCACAGACGAAGAGTTCGTCTCTCCGCCAGCCAAGCCCAAGATTGTCCATACACCATGACGAAGTTCCTCCCGACTCGCCAGCTCTTCATTTTGTTAGGCTTCCTTCTCTCCACCTTCAGCCAGGCTGGAGATGATCACGGTCTTTCAGATCAACTCGCGGCTGACGCCGCTATTCTGGCACCCGCTTTCATTGTCCAGACCGGGCCAGCACCAACAGCTGCTCAGCGGAGTCAGGTCGGCGTCTGGGGCCCCGTGATCAGTTGGACACCGCATATTCCTGTCACCGCAGCCACGCTTCCCGATGGACGCCTCCTGACCTTTGCCTCCAATCAAAGAACCACCTTCCCTGTTGGAGCTGAATTCACCTACGCTGCGGTGTGGAACCCAGGAACCGGTGTGTTTACCGAAATCAATAACACCCGCCACGATATGTTCTGCGGCGGCACAGCACTTCTTAAAGACGGCCGCCTGATCATCAATGGTGGTCGCAACACGACTCGCCTCAGTAGTATCTTTGACTGGCGAACTAATCAGTGGTCAGCCATTGCTAACATGAATGACGGTCGCTGGTATAACACCAGCGTGGCCCTGACAGACGGCAGTGTTTTCACCGTCACAGGTGATGGCGGCACGAATACCGCTGAACAGTGGACAGCCTCCGGCGGCTGGCGACGGCTGTCCGGAATCAATTGGGCGACGGTGGTGAGCCAACCGGGTTACGTGACTCGCTGGCACCCCCTGATGGTCGTCGCCCCAGACGGGCGTCTCTTCCATGGCGGCCCCACCCGGCAGATGAACTGGGTCACCACATCCGGCAACGGCAGCCTAACTTACAGTGGGGTGAACGTGCCAGGGGTTCAATACCCGAAAGAAGGCTGCTTTGCTGTCTATGATGAGGGCCTTATCCTTGTAGCAGGGGGTTCATCCAACACAAATTCCAATCCAAGTGATAGCTCGACCGGAACCAGCACCAATCTGGCTTTCACCATCGACATCCGTAGCGGCACGCCTGTCGTCAAGCAAACGGCCTCGATGAAATAT
The DNA here is from genome assembly GCF_900167535.1 of Prosthecobacter debontii. Taxonomy (NCBI): domain Bacteria; kingdom Pseudomonadati; phylum Verrucomicrobiota; class Verrucomicrobiia; order Verrucomicrobiales; family Verrucomicrobiaceae; genus Prosthecobacter; species Prosthecobacter debontii. Next base: position 87,219 of record NZ_FUYE01000004.1, on the reverse strand, counting down.
GCACGACAGTTTGCCAACTCGGTGATTTTACCCACAGGCGAGGTCATGGTCATCGGAGGCAATACTTCTGGACTGAAATTTAATGACACGGGGAGCATTCTTTCGCCAGAAATCTGGAATCCCGTTACCGGACAGTGGCGCGAAGTCACCGATATGAGCGTGCCGCGCAACTATCACTCACTCGCCCTCCTGTTGCCAGATGGCCGCGTGTGGTCCGGTGGCGGCGGACTCTCAGGGAACAGCGCAGATCATCGGGATGGTCAACTTTACACGCCGCCCATGCTCTTTGCCGCAGATGGTTCGGATGCGGTGAGGCCCGTCATCAGCCAAGCACCCGCCTACATCGGTAATGGCACTGTCTTCTCGGTTCGTGCCACACCGGGCATCACTAAATTCAGCTTCATCAAGATGTCCTCCCAGACACACTCGATGAATACGGACCTCCGTTTCCTGAACCTCCCCTTCAGTGAAACTTCTCCGGGGATTTACTCCATCACCGGGCATGCAAACCCTTATGTGATGACGCCTGGCTACTGGATGCTTTTTGCCATCGGTGCGAACGGAGCTTATTCCGAAGCTGACATCATCCAAGTGGACCCAGCCACCACCGTCACCATTGCCAATCCCGGCGTGCAAAACAGCGCTGTGAATGCCGCCGTCTCACTGGCTGTGTATGGAGTGGCTCCTGGCAGTGGTACGGTGACTTACAGCGCCACGGCACTGCCTCCTGGACTGGTCATGCAGAGCAGCACGGGCATTATCAGTGGCTCGCCGACCACGATCGGCACCTACAACCCACGCGTGACTGCTACGGACGGCATGACCAGTGCCAGCGCCGATTTCACCTGGACCATCACCCCTGCGAATATCAGCCAAGATTTTGCCAATTTTACAGGTGGCTCCACCAGTCTTCAGATCAATGGCAGTGCCAGCGTCAACGGTAGCGTATTGCAACTGACTCCTAATGGCAGCAGCCTCGCAGGCACTGCATTCTTGAAAAATCCGCTGCCTGTTTCCGCTGGCACCTCTTTCACCACGCGCTTCGTCTTTCGCATGAATGGCTCTGGTGATGGAGCTGACGGCATGACTTTCGTATTGCAAAATGATCGTCTCAATGGCGTCGGCAGTCTAGGGGGAGGCTTAGGCTACGAAGGGCTTATGAACAGCTTAGCTATCGAACTAGATACTTATGCGAGTGGCACAGATCCGAATGCCAATCACATCGGTGTGTTAACCCGAGGCTTTATCTCCCCGCACCTGGGCACTTACACAGCGCCGTTCGATCTGGAAAATGGCAGTGCTCATACGCTTTGGATCGAATATGACGGCCCTTCAAACGTTCTTCGCATTTACCTCGCCCAGGGCATTGTGAGCGACCGCCCCGCGGCTGCGGTTCTCACACTGAACGACATTGACCTCCCTACCATGGTGGGAGCCAACGCTTGGGTGGGCTTTACTGGAGCAACCGGTGGTAGCACGAACACTCACGAGGTGCTGGCTTGGAGCTTCTTCAGCAATGCTTTCGCTCTTCCTACAGCGCCTGTGGTCACCCACCCTGGCAACCAAAACAGCGTCCGCGGGGTCTCTGTCAATATGCCGATCTCCGCGAGTGATGCCAATCAAGATGCTCTGATCTACAGCGCTGTAGGCCTACCCACGGGTTTGACCATTCAAACCAACACCGGTGTCATCACTGGAAACCCGACAACCGCAGGGACATTCAATACGACCGTCAGTGTGACCGACGGATACTCCGCCGCAGTGCCTATCAGCTTCACATGGACCATCAACAATGCCTTGGTCCTCCAGCCGCTCAGCACTCAGCCCGCCCTAGCAGCAAGCACCATCAGTTTGACCGCTCAAAGCACCGGCGGAGCCAGCCCACGTTATCGGTGGGACTTCGGTGATGGCTCCGCAACGACCGCCTATAGCAGTTCCACCAGCATTACGCATGCCTTCGCCAACCCTGGACGGTATTTGATCACGGTCACCGCTACTGACAACACAGGCTTAACCACGAGCACCGGTGCTTACCAAATCGTCTATGCAGCGCTAACCGCTAAAAAACCAACTTCGTCTTCGAGCCTATTTTTCGAAGACCGCACAACAGGCAACGATCGTGTCTGGGTGGTTAACCCGGATAGTGATAGTGTGACTGTCCTCGACACCGTCACGCGCACCAAATTAGCGGAAACAACGGTGGGCACAGCCCCACGTAGCATCGCTCAAGCTCTCGATGGTCGCGTCTGGGTGGTGAATACGGAAAGCGCCTCCATTTCCATCCTCAGCAACACCTCTTTTGCTGTATCCACAACGATCTCTTTACCACGTGGATCTCGTCCCTTCGGTCTAGTCTTCGATCCGAACGGTGGAGCAGCCTTTGTCGCCTTGGAAGCTACTGGGCAACTGCTGAAACTCAACCCAAGTACCGGAGCTACCGTTAGCAGCCAATCCATCGGCCAACATGCTCGCCATCTGGCCATCGATGCCTCAGGCACGAGGCTGTATGTAAGTCGTTTCATTTCACCGGCGGTGCCTGGCGAAAATACCGCAACACCGAATACGACAGGACGAGGAGGTGAAGTGTTGGTCCTAACGGCCAGCTCGCTAGCCATTGAACGCTTGATTGTCCTGCAACACAGCGAGGCTGAAGACACACCGACTTCCGCCAAAGGTATTCCGAATTATCTAGGCTCCCCGGCTTTGTCTCCAGACGGCCTTTCTGCATGGATTCCCTCCAAGCAGGATAACATCAAGCGCGGATCTCTACGCAATGGCGTCGGCTTGAACCACGATCAAAGTCTGCGAGCCATCGCCAGTCGAATCAATCTGACGAGCCAGAGCGAAGATGCCGCAGGTCGAATCGATTTCGATAATGCGGGAATGCCGAGCGCGGCCGTCTTTGATCCTTGGGGCGGTTATCTTTTCGTCGCCTTGGAAGCCAGCCGCTCTGTCGCGATTGTGGATGCTTGGTCTAAAGAAGAACTAATGCGCTTCAGTGTCGGCCGCGCCCCCCAGGGATTGGCGATTTCTCCCGATGGCAATACACTCTATGTCCAGAACTTCATGGATCGCACCCTCAGCATCTGTGATGTGGGAAGCGTCATTCGCGGCGGCACCCAGCCTCCGAGCGCGCAGGCCACACTGAGCACGGTGTCGGTTGAAAAACTGACCCCGCAAATCCTGTTAGGCAAACAACTCTTCTATGATGCGCTGGATACGCGTTTGGCTCTCCAAGAGTACATTTCCTGCGCCACGTGTCACAATGATGGAGGGCACGATGGTCGCACCTGGGATCTCACCGGGTTTGGTGAAGGTTTGCGCAACACCATCACCCTCAAAGGTCATGGCAATCAAGGCATGCTGCATTGGTCCGGTAACTTCGATGAAGTTCATGATTTCGAAGGTCAAATCCGCAACCTGGCTGGTGGCACAGGTCTAATGACGGACACTCAATTCAATACAGGCACACGCAATCAGCCGCTGGGTGATCCCAAAGCCGGAATCAGTGCTGATCTCGACGCTCTGGCCGCTTATGTGAAGTCTCTGACCAGCGAGCCCAAAAGCCCACACCGAAACCCGGATGGGACACTCACCAGCACCGCCCTGGAAGGAGAAAAAATCTTTCGCCAACAAAACTGTGCCTCCTGTCACAGTGGTAACGGCTTTACCAACAGTGCTCGAGATGTCTTCCGCGACATTGGCACCCTGAAACCAGCCAGTGGCAAACGTCTGAACGGCGCATTAACAGGCTTGGATGTGCCGACGCTGCGAGGCGTGTGGGCGACAGCACCTTACTTGCACGATGGGTCAGCAGCGACCTTGTCCGACGCGGTTCGGGCACACCAAGGACTCTCGATCAATGACACCGATCTGGCAAAACTCGTCAGCTATCTCCAGCAGATCGACGATGCTCCAACCAGTGCCCCGCTACCGCTCACCGTCGTTCTAGCCAGCAACGCGCCCATGACCGTCAGTGCAACGTTCACGGTCAGTGCCACCTTCAGTCACCCTGTCACAGGCTTCACTTTGGAAGATCTCACCGTTACTGGGGGGACCGTGAGTGGCCTCAGCGGCAGCGGCGTGACCTACAGCTTTACCTTCACCCCCAGCGCCAATGCGAGCGTGACATTAATGGCCAATGGGGCTCAAGACAGCACGGGGTTAGGAAATGCGATCTCCAATACCTTGACTCGCACCTTCCAGAGCCCTGCACCGACTTTGACAGGTCAAGATATCGGCAGCGTGCAAATGGCTGGGAGCACGACTTACGATGCCGCATCGGGCACTTACACAGTCACTGCTTCCGGTTATGATATTTTCTTCAATGAAGATGGTTTCCATTTTGACCAAGTGCTACTGAATGGGGATGGGGAAATCCGAGCGCGAGTTCGCAGCTTTGGAAATACCAATCCATGGGCCAAGGCCGGCGTCATGATCCGCGAAACGCTCGGTGCGAGTTCTCGTCACACGACCACTTTCATCACCCCACCTGCGGCTAACAATGGATTTGGCATGGTATGGCGAACTGCGACTGCTGGCACAACCACCTACGCGGGAGGACCCTCCTTAAATGCATCTCCCAACAACTGGGTGCGTCTGGCTCGTTCCGGCAATGTGCTCACTGGTTATGCTTCTGCCGATGGTAGTAACTGGACTCAGGTGAGCAGTACAACACTGAGCGGCTTGCCCACTCAGGTTTACATCGGTCTAGCCACGACCTCCGGCCAGACACAGGAAAGCACAACGGCGGTTTTTGATCAGGTGCAGATCCTCGGCAATCAAGTGGCGGTTGCTCCTGCTGCGACATTGACTGCAGCTTCATCCATCGAAACCGGCCCATTCATGGTGCAGGTTAGCTTTACTCAAGCAGTCACAGGATTGACCACCTCCGATTTTACGCTCACAAACGCCACGGCTTCCAATCTCACTGGCAGCGGCACGAATTACAGCGTGACCATCACACCGACAGCCACAGGGATCGTCACCGTCAGTTTACCTGCCTCGAGCGCTGTGAATGTGGCGAATCTCGGCAACACCGCCTCCAATACCGTGACCGTTAACTACGCCCCTCCCGTCGTTGTCTCCTTGCAGGGACAAGATGTCGGCACCGTAGAGGTCACTGGCTCGACTCAGTTCTCCAGCGGCGTATATACCCTCAAGGGGGCGGGAGAAGATATTTTCTTCAGCCAAGATGGCTTCCAATATGCGCTAACGCAGCTCAATGGTGACGGCGAAATTCGAGCTCGTGTTACCAGCCAGACGAACCTTAACCCATGGGCGAAAGCGGGGGTGATGTTTCGTGAAAATCTGACAGGAGGCTCCCGTCACGCATTGATGTTCACCACTCCCACCAATGCTGGCAATGGCTTCGGCATGGTCTGGCGCCCAACAGCCAATTCCGCTGCCAGCTATGCAGCCGGACCTGCGCTCAATGCAACGCCTAACAATTGGGTTCGCCTAGTTCGTTCGGGCAATCTTATCACCGCCTACTCTTCCGCCAATGGCACTTCTTGGACGACGGTTAACTCGGTGACGCTCTCGGGGCTCCCCTCCAACCTCTATGTGGGTCTTGCATTAACCTCAGGATCTCGAACTCAGTTGAGCACGGCGACTTTTGACAATGTTCAAATCGTAGGCACACAAACAGCGGTCCCTCCGGCAGTGACGCTCAGTTCGTCCTCATCGGTCGAAACTGGACCGTTTCAGATCCAGGCACAGTTCAGTCAAAGCGTAACAGGCGTCGCTTTGACGGACTTTACCGTCACCAATGGAACGGCTTCAAATCTCGCGGGCAGTGGAACCTCTTACAGCGTCACTATTACTCCAGGCTCGGAAGGTGCTGTCAATATATCGATGCCCGCAGGTGCTGCTCAAAATAGCAGCTCCATCGCGAGCACGGCCTCCAACACCCTGACTGTGACCTACGCGCCACCCGTCGTGGTGAGCCTGCAAGGACGCGACATCGGCAACGGTCAGGTGGCGGGTTCCACGACGTTCAGCAGCAGCACAGGCAGCTACACCCTGAAAGGTTGTGGCTCTGACATTTTCTTCAATGAAGATGGCCTGCACTACGCAGCCATTCAATTAACCGGCGACGGTGAAATCCGTGCTCGAGTGACCGCCCAAAGCAATCAAAACCCATGGGGTAAAGCTGGCGTGATGTTCCGAGAAAATCTCACTGGCGGCTCCCGCCACGCCACGATGTTTACCACCCCCACAGGTGCGGGCAATGGGTTCGGTTTCGTGTGGAGATCCGTGACCAATGCCACGACCAACTACGCCGGAGGCCCTGCGCTGAATCCCGCGCCGAACAACTGGGTTCGTCTCGTGCGCAGTGGAGAGACGTTTACAGCTTACGCGTCCTCCAATGGAACCTCTTGGACGACGGTCAGCGTGATCTCTCTCGAAGGCATACCAGCCACATTGTATGTCGGATTGGCGCTCACCTCTTCCCAGGCTCTTGAACTCGGCACCGCAAGCTTTGATAACGTTCAAATCGTCGGAACCCAATCGAGCACCGGCAGCACTGGCGGTAGCACACCGAATGGCTCAACGGATCTTCTGGGATCTTCTAACGCGAAGGATCGTGACTTCGACGGGGACGACGTCAATGACCTGATCGAGTATGCACTCAACAATGACAATAGTTACGACGCAGGCTGGTGGCTGACAGCCACACCTGAAGGACGTGTGGATGCCCATCTGGTCCATCCACGCTTCATTAACGATGTGAGTTTTAAATTGGAGAGCAGTCAGGATTTGGTCACCTGGCAGCCAGTGGCTTTAGCCCCAACGTCAGTGCCCCTGAATGCTGATGAAGAGCAGCTTACATGGTCTGGCATCAGCCATCTCTCCAATCAATCCTTGGAGCGAGGAATTGTCCGCCTGCGTGTGACTCACAGCAGCGGCATCACCGCCGCCAGCGCCCCCCAGACATGGCAACGCCACACTCTCTCAGTGGGCAGCCAAAGCATCGGCGTGAGCTGGGTGAATGCTCCGATTTATGCGGGCTTTGCGAATGAAGTTTCAAGCGCCAATACACTCCAGGTGCAAGGTGCAGTCTCCACACCGATTGCAGGCATCCCCTGCTATTTAGAAGTGCGCGACGGTGCTCACGCCGGACATCGCATTGATATCCTCAGCATCATAGGATCAGCGCTCACTTTAAATCTCAGTTCATCGTCTTCAACTTTGCACACTTTGCCTGTTGATCTGGCGGGAGCACGCATTGTTGTTAGGCCTCATGTGACTCTGAATCAGGTGTTCCCAAAAACACTTTTGCAGGGAGCAACGGTCTCTCCGCAGGCGGATCAGGTGCTGTTCTTCGATAAGACAGACTGGCAGACTCAGTGGTTAGAACTCTCCGCCACACGGCATGAGTGGCGTTCGATCGGCGATGCCAAGGCACCATCCACGGACACCAAGATCATTCCACCAGGGACGGGTGTGATGGTTAAAATCGCTGCACTTCCCATCAGCTATACGCTCACGGGCCATGTTCGCACCGGTGCTTTCCTGCGTCCGTTGGATCAAACTCACAACCTCCTGGCGCTACCGTGGCCCGTAGACTCGACTCCTCAACAGCTTAACTTTGCCGCCACCTATGGGTTCACAGCTGGCACCAGCACGACCAATTCAGATCAGCTTCAACTGTGGGCCGGTGATCAAACACCGGGAGCGAGCACCTATGATGTTTACTGGTTACGTCAGAGTGGAGCGGCTGGCGTCTGGACACCGAAATCAGGAACTCATTCCGATGTCACAGCCACACTCAAACTCTCCGCTCAACGTTGCTTCTTCCTGAAGATCCAACCCCGATCTGGAGAGTCTTCTTGGAACATGCCCTCCCTCGTGCTGCCATGAAGTTAATTCGTGTCAGAAACAAGAGTTCGTATCTGCTTGCCCACTTTCCCTCAAGGCTACCCCTTAGTATCCGACACCTTTAGAGTCGGCTCGCCCTGTAGCCAACCCAGTGACACCAAAAACTGATCGGTCGCCAACAGAGTCTTTTGAAAAAATTCAGTGTTTTTACCAGCATTGAAAAAACCGTGGCCTTGCCCTTCATAAAATAGAGCTTCACAGCGCACTCCCACCTTATTCATACCGCTCTTAAACCGTTCAACCACACTCACCGGGATGAGCTTATCCTGCGTGCCCAAAAAGATGATCGCGGGAGGATCATCGGCGGTAATATTGTGTGCAGGAGAAAATTCACGATACTGCGACTTCACCCGAGCATACCCCCAGCCTTGATCAGGACCGTTGTCGAAGACCGGGTTAAACAATACCAATGCGTTAGCCTTCGGCGAGATGTCGAGATTATCTTGAGGGTCATCCTTTCCCTCCACCATACCGACGAAAGCCGCAAGGTGACCACCTGCTGATCCACCACCAGCACCGATGCGATGAGGATCAATCCCTAACTCCGCAGCATGCCCCCGCACCCAACGCATGGCGGACTTGGCATCCTGAACACAGACCAGCGGAGGAGTCTCCGAGGGTTGTCCTTTGAGGAGCCGATACTCCACCTGAATGCAGACAAGTCCTCGCGTGGATAAATAATCACTGTGTTGTGTGAATTGGGTGGGTGTTCCACCCACCCAGCCGCCACCGTGGAAAAACACCATGGCGGGGAGCTTGGCTTCCGCTCTCCAATCGGGTGGATTGACGATCGTGAGCTTTAAGTCTCGTCCTTCGACATGTTTATACACATGAGTCAGCGGCTCGACGGCCTGAAGAGAACCCAAAACGACTAAGCTGAGAAAGAAACGCCACATGATGGTGCTGGAAACGTGCAGGCTCACGATGGCTTTCAGGAGAGTTCGGGCTGGAAGAAACCGGGGGAAGACAAATATACTTGTATCCACTTCTCATGCGCACAGCTCCCGCCGCCGTTCTTTATGAATCTCGCCAACCGATGGTTATCGAAGAGGTCACTGTCCTTCCTCCGCAACTAGGCGAGGTCATGGTGCGGATGAAAGCGGCAGGCATCTGCCACAGTGACCTTCATGTGATCAAGGGTGATCTACCCATGCCCTGCCCCATCATTCTCGGTCATGAAGGCGCAGGGATTGTGGAAGAAGTAGGTGCAGGAGTAACGAGCGTAAAACCAGGTGATCATGTCATCCCCATCTGGCGTGCCTCCTGCGGACGTTGTCACTACTGCCTTACGGGTAAACCCGCGCTTTGTGACATGGGCACCGAGATGCGCTTTACCGGCATGATGCCCGATGGAAAAACACGATTTCGAAACCATCGCGGAGACAGCATTCGTCACTACGCCGGAGTCTCCACCTTCAGCAGCCTCTCCACGATGCCTGAGGCTGCGGTGGTCAAGATTGATCCCGAATTTCCCTTGTGGAAAGCGGCTTTAATTGGCTGCGGTGTGATCACCGGAGTTGGGGCGGTTATCCACGCCGCTCAGGTGCCTCCTGGCTCGAAAGTGGCCGTCTTCGGATGCGGGGGCATCGGGTTGAACATCATTCAGGGAGCACGCCTCGTGCATTGCACTCAGATCATCGCGGTGGATACCCTGGCCATCAAAGAAGGCTATGCGCGAGCCCTGGGAGCGACCCATTTCATCGATGCCAGTCGGCAAGATCCTGTGCAAGCCATCCGCGATCTTACTGGCGGACGCGGAGTGGACTATGCCTTTGAAGCCGTCGGGCTACCTCAACCTATCGAACAAGCTTATGACAGTCTCAGAAAGGGCGGCACCTGCGTCGTCTCGGGAATATGCCGCGGAGATGCACGGGCAGCCATCAATGTGAATCAGTTGGTGTATGCCGAGAAAACCCTCAAGGGTACTCTTTATGGCAGCACTCGACCTCGGATTGATCTGCCTCATTTGATTGATATGAGCAAGGTCGGAAGCCTCATGCTGGATGAATTATTGACGCGCACCTATCGCTTGGAAGACATCAACGAAGGCTATGCGGCATTGGAACGTGGTGAGGTGGCCCGTAGCTTAATCCTGTGGGATTGACATCTCAGAGGCTGTCTGAAAAGTCCCACGCAAGGAGCGTGACTTGCCAAAGTCACGGCTTGGGAAATGTCACGTTCTTACTTTACACCGCGTCCCACGGCACTAGGCAAGTGCCGCTCCTTGAAATTGGACGTGCTGTCAGGCTATTTTCAGACAGCCTCTCAGACATCACCCATGCTTCCTAGCCCACACGTGCCTTCAAAACCGCCTCTGCCACCCGCATGCCATCCGCTGCGGCTGAAATGATGCCTCCCGCATAGCCAGCTCCTTCCCCAGCAGGGTAAAAATTCTTCAGAGAAGTACACTCCAGGGTGACGGGATCACGTGGAATGCGAACGGGGGCTGAACTGCGGGTCTCTGCGGCAGTCAGCACCGCATCTGCGAGATCAAAACCCGGTAGGCTTTTATTGATGTGCGAAACAGCTTCTTTGAGTGTGGCGATGACCCGCTCTGGCAATACTTCACGGAGATCGGTCCAGACCACTCCGGGCTCATAGGAAGGCTTCACACTTCCCTGCGAAGAGGAGGCACGCCCCGCCAAGAAATCCCCCAGAAGCTGGGCTGGGGCATGGTAGTTGCTCCCCCCCGTTTCGTAGGCACGGCGCTCGATTTGCCGTTGGAATTCGATGCCCGCCAAAGGATGGGCATCCCCATAATCTTGGGGGCCGACTTCCACCATGAAACCTGCATTGGCATTGGCTTCAGCGCGAGCATAACTGCTCATGCCATTGGTCACCACCATGCCAGGTTCTGACGTGGCTGCGACGACAAGTCCACCGGGACACATGCAGAAGCTGTAAGCGCTGCGCCCAGTGCGGCAGTGAGCGACAAATTTATAAGGCGCCGAGCCCAGACGCTCATGACCGGCCCATTTCCCATAGAGCATTTGATCCACCAGCCGCTGCGGGTGTTCGATACGCACTCCGACCGAGAAAGGCTTCGGATCAAACGGTATGCCGTGGGCATGAAGCATGGCAAAGGTATCCCGGCTACTGTGCCCGATGCCAAAAATGATCGGAGATCCCTCGATAACACTGCCATCCGCCAGCACCACTGCTCTCAGGCTGCCTTTTTCAATGACCACATCGCTCACGCGGCTGCCAAAGCGCACCTCTCCCCCCAAGGAGATGATTTCCTCACGAATATGCCGCACCACTTTGATGAGGCGGTCTGTGCCAATGTGCGGCCGCGCTTTAATCAAGATATCCTCTGGGGCACCGGCAGCGACCATCTCCTTGAGAATCCAGGGAATGCGATGCTCACGATCTCGAATCTGGGTGTAGAGCTTGCCATCGGAGAAGGTGCCCGCGCCCCCTTCGCCATATTGAACATTGGATTCGGGATTAAAATCCCATCCGCGCCGCCAGAAACCCGTCACATCGCGGGCTCGATCCCCTGCCGCCTTTCCGCGCTCGAGCAGGATGGGTTTCAAACCCGCTCGGGCCAGCAATAGCCCTGCAAACAAGCCACAAGGCCCAGTGCCGACCACCACGGGACGTTCCCCGGCATGAACATGGCGGCAGGAGTCAAACTCACGGTAAGTTTCATCTGGGGCAGGAACGATCTGGGTATCGTCTTGATGGGCCTTCAAGACGTCCGCTTCATGTTTCACCTCGACGAGGAGCGTGTAGCTGAAGTGAACTCTCCCACGGCGGGCATCGATCGCTCGCTGCTTGATCGTGTAGGCGGCTTCTTTCACCTGAAGGCGATCCAGCAGAGCTTGTCGAAGCTCGGCTTCAGAGTGATCCACGGGGAGTTTAAGTTGAGAAACTTGCAGCATGAGAGGCGAACCTGTCGTTTCGTCCATTCTAGGCTCTGTTGCAACTCTTCGACTGCCTTCTTGCCATCCCGCCGCATCCTGCCACTGTCTCCGCCCCATGCCAGAAACCCCTCCGACCAAAAAGCTCTGGGATCGCTCCGCCTGGAAGGATGCCGCTTTTTTCCTGCGCTATCTGCGCCCGCATTTCAATGTCTTCATTCCAGCCCTCATTGCCCTCGCCCTGACCGCCGGGCTAACGGTCCTGTTCATCAACCTTCTGGCAGAAGTTGCCGGCAAAGGTCTTGGCGGTGCCACAGGGCCGGAATGGATGGCGGAATTGAAGCAGTCGATCCTGACCATGATCGCCATCGTCAGCACCCAGGCGTTCATCGCCTTTTGGCGCATCATGCTCTTTGCTAAGGCCAGCGAGCGCGCTCTGGCTTCCTTACGGATGGATACTTTCAGCCGGATCATCCGCCTGCCCATGTCTACGCTCAATGCCCGACGTGTGGGCGAACTGGCATCTCGGCTGGCCAACGATGTCGAGTCCATGCGTGAGACCTTGGTGGTGACCCTGCCCATGCTCATCCGTCACAGTGTCATGCTGCTGGGCTGTCTGGTGCTCGTGCTGCAAATTTCGGTCAAACTGGCTTTGGTAATGATTGCCACCATTCCGGTGGTCATTGTCATGATTGCCATCTTTGGCGCGAGAATTCGTAAACTCACTCGCAAGGCTCAGGATGACTTGGCGACCTCTCAAGTGATCGTGGAAGAAAGCCTGCAGAGCATCATCAGCGTCAAGGCCTTTGCCAATGAGGCGCACGAGATCGGCCGCTACAATCAGCACCTCGGCACTTTCTTAAAGACTGCCATTCGCGCCGCAGCCCCGCGTGCGGCCTTCATCTCGTTCATCATCTTCGCCTTCAGTCTGGCGCTGATCATCGTCGCCTGGGTAGCTCTTACGATGCTCAGCGGCGGAGAAATCCAGGCCGAACAACTCTCTCGTTTTGCGGCTCTCAGCGGCATGATTGGCTCGTCATTCGCGGCCTTTTCTGAACTCATCACACAACTCCAGCGCACCCTCGGTGCCACCGATCGTGTACGGGAGATCTTGCTCGAACCGACGGAGCCGGAGATTCCAGATGCACCGAAGGTCCGTTTCCACGGCGAGATCGAGATGCAAAACTTGGCTTTTGCCTATCCCTCCCGCCCGGAAGCCCCCGTGCTGCGCGATTTTTCACTCAAAGCCAGCGCAGGTCAGCGCATCGCACTGGTCGGTCCGAGCGGTAGCGGCAAGACCACCTCCATTTCCCTGCTCTATCGCTTTTATGAACCCACCAGTGGCAGCATCTTGATCGATGGGAAGCCCATTGCAGAAATGGCCCTCCCCACACTCCGCCATAATCTGGCTCTCGTGCCTCAAGAAGTGCTTCTCTTTGGCGGCAGCATTCGCGACAACATCGCTTACGGCAAACCTGAGGCCACCGAAGAAGAGATCGTTGAAGCAGCGAAAAAGGCCAATGCCCACCTTTTCATTGAGAAGCTCCCCGAGGGCTATGAAACGCTTGTCGGCGAGCGCGGCACTCAGCTTTCTGGCGGACAGCGCCAGCGAATCGCCATCGCACGAGCCATTCTGGCTGACCCCGCGATCCTCATTCTCGACGAGGCGACCAGCAGCCTGGATGCGGAAAGCGAACGCCTCGTACAAGACGCGCTGGATAAGCTCATGGAAAACCGCACATCCATCATCGTGGCTCATCGCCTCTCCACGGTCCGGCGTTGTGATCAGATCCTAGTCTTGAGTGCTGGCACCATCATCGAACGCGGAACACACGAAGAGCTCGTGAGCAAACCGGGCACTCTCTACGGCACACTAGCTCGTCTTCAGTTGGAATAATCGACGACTTGCCTCCTCGTATTAGTACCGTGATGAAAAACCCCCTCGCTTTACTTCTGCCTTTCGCACTTTTGGCCACTTCCTGCGATGCAAAAAATGAACCCGAAAAGGCCGTAAAACCGTCTGTCACTTTTCCAGCAGGCAGCCCCTCGTTCGGACTGAATTATCAGGCCGCCCTGGATCTTGGTAAAAAGGCAAACAAACCCATCGTCCTCGTTTTCTCAGCGAAGTGGTGTGTGCCTTGCCAATCCATGAAGAAGAGTGTGTATCCCAGCAAGGAAGTCACCCCCCTTCATGACAAATTTGTCTGGGCTTATCTGGATATCGATGAGGAAGCCAATGCTTCAGCGGCTCAGAAATACAACGTGGACATCATCCCGCACATCCAATTTCTGTCCCCACAAGGCAAGGAATTGGGCAGCAGTGTCGGCGGCACCAGTGCCCGTGAGTTTGCTGGGATCCTGGGCACTGTTTTGTCCAAAGCTTACCCCGGCAAAACCACTCCCACCCAGGTGCCAGAGCCAGGAACGCCGAGGCCCAAGCCAAAATCTCCAGCCACCCCCAATCTCCCGAAAGCTTCTCCAGCGAGTGACGCTTCCGCATCGGATTCTCACACCAAGTCTGGTGAAACAACGGGCAGCATCAACGAGATACCCCCAGCGACTCCAGTCACGCCGCCCGCAGGCCCAACACCCGCAAACTGACAATCGGGGCTTCCTTGGGGTTCCTTCAGGACTTCAACAGAGGCAAAACGGCACAACATCGTTTGTTATTCCATAACGATCCCGTTGCCCCGTGCTCTCGCTCAAGAGAGCCTGATAAGGATGGAAGGGCCATTGCTGTTCAGGTCTTTCCTTTTTTGTCAGCCAGTGTGATTATTCACAAAGCAGACTCCCTATTCACAATTTCCCGACCTCTCAGATTCCCATATCTTGTTTAAGTGAACTTAATAAACCACAAGATATGGGAAAAAAGACCGTTCGTGCTTGCCCTGATCTAGCGATCCCTGGCATCTTAGAGGCAATCCACTCTGAACGGTCATGTATCTCAAAAGTCTCACCCTTCATGGCTTCAAGTCCTTTGCGGACAAGACCCATTTTGAGTTTCACAAAGGCGTGACGGGCATCGTCGGCCCCAATGGCTGCGGTAAATCCAACGTCGTCGATGCCATTCGATGGGTCCTTGGGGAAACCTCCGCCAAAGCCCTCCGCGGCGAGGAAATGGCTGACGTCATTTTCAACGGCACCGATAAACGCAAACCCGTCGGGCTCGCTGAGGTGGTGCTCACGATGGCTGATTGTGAGCAATCCCTGGGAGTCGATTACAATGAAGTGTCCATTTGCCGCCGAGTGTTTCGAGATGGCCGCAGCGAATACCGACTCAATGGCACCGTCTGTCGTTTGAAGGACATCCATGATCTGTTCTCCGGCACAGGCATCGGAAGGCAGGCTTACTCCATCATGGCCCAAGGCCAGATCGACATGCTGCTGAGTTCGAAGCCAGAAGATCGGCGCATGGTTTTCGAGGAAGCGGCGGGCATCACCAAGTTCAAAGGACAGAAAAAAGAGGCCCTTCGTAAACTGGAATACACCGAGGCCAACTTGCTCCGCGTTGCCGATGTGATCGCTGAGGTGAAACGCCAAATGGGATCTCTCCAGCGCCAGGCCTCCAAAGCACGACGTTATCAGACCTTGCTGGATGATGTGCGTATGTTTGACACTCATCTCGCGCACAAACAATACAGTGAGTACAGTGCCGAGAAAGCCGAGTCCGAAAATCATGTGCGCATGATGACGGAGCAGCTCGCCCAGATTCAAAGTCGTCTGCAAGTCACGGAAGCCGAAGCACTGGAAACCCGCGAGGCCTATCACTCGGTCGAATCCCAGATCAATCAATTACGGCAGCAGGCACAAGCACTCCGCAGCCAGCTTCAAGCGGCTGAAGGCCGCATCGGATTCAACAACGAGCGCAATGAGGAACTGCAAAGCCGCATTCGTCAGAATGAAGAGCAGATCCAACAAGGGCAGATTCATCTGGAGCAGCAGCGCCAGGAAATGATCAGCGCAGATGAACAACTGGAGGTGATGCGTGAGAACATTGAGACAAGGCAACAAGCTCTCAATGAACATCTGACGGTCCACAATTCCATCCTGCCGGATCGCAGCCGCCTGGACAGTGATCGCCGAACTGTGCGTGAATCCATCCGCCAGTTTGAAGGTCAGATCGCCGCCGCTGAAGCACGGGCTCAATCCCTGACCAGCCAAATCGGTGCAGATCGTCAGAGACACGAAACCCTGGCCCATGACCGCCTGACCTCCGCACAGGCCAAAGAGGCCAGCCAGTTGGAATATGACAACCTTCAAAAAGAGATCCAGGATCTGGAAGAGACCCGCAATGAACTCGATGAGAAGGCCAAGAACTGCGCCCGTGAAATCATCGAAAAACGCTCCCAGAGAGACGCCCTCAATGAGGAACTCACCGAGCTTCAGCGTGCTGCCACACAGCGCCGCTCTCGGATCGAGATCATTGAGCAGCTGTTACAGAAAGGCGAAGGGCTCGCCGAAGGCACTCAACAAGTGCTGAAAGGACTGGATAATCCGGAAGTCTTTTCCGTGGGAGTCCGCGGCTTGCTTGGCTCCGCCATCGAAGTGGAGCCACAGTTCATCGCCGCGATTGAGGCCGCTCTGAGGGATCATCTGCAAGCCGTATTACTCACAGACAGTGATCTGGCGGCCCAAGTGCTAGACCGCTTGGCCAACAACAAGCTTGGCAAGGCCGCTATCCTTCCCCATGACTTCGCCACCATGCGCGCCGTCCCGGATCGCCAACTTGTGCCGGAAGGTGGGATCGCTTGGGCCGTCGATAAGGTAAAAGCTCGGCAAGGTGTGCAGGAGTTGACGGATCGTCTGCTGAACAATGTGTTGATCGTCGAAGACCTGCACACGGCCATCCGCCTGAAGAAACAATTGCGAGATGTAGCCTTGGCAACGCTCAAAGGTGAGTTCATCGCAGCCGACGGTATCATCCATGGAGGTGCCACCAAGGAAGAAGCCGCCTCCATGCTCCGCCGCGAAGCTGAGGTGCGCAGCCTGAAGACCGAACTGGAAGGCCTGGAGTATCGAGTCCTAGAAAAAGAAGAGGCCGTGGATCAGCTCAAGCTCCAAGTCGAAGACATGCAGCGTGAGGAAGTCACCTTGCGTGAGCAAAGCCAACGTGTGCGCGAAGGTTTCTCCCAACTCACCGGAAAGCTCTCGGTCGTCCAGCGAGCCCTTCAACAAGCCACCACCAAGCTGGAAAGTGTGGAATGGGATCAAAATCAGATCACCAGCCGCATGCAGGCCGCCGAGGCCCAGATCGAGTGGCAAAAGCAGGAAGCCAGTCTGGCTCAAGAACAACTCGAAGGTGCTCGTATTCATGAAGCCGAGCTCGAAGTGGAGATGGAAGCCTTCCTTCGCCGAGAATTGGAATCCAGCGAGCGATTGAACGAACTGCGCACGGCTTTAGCCCTGGAGCAAAGCGCTCTCCAGTCCTTGGAACGGCAAAAAGCTCCCATGGCCACTCGTCTTCATGAACTCGAAGCGGCCATCCAGCGCTTCGATGTGGAGATCAATACGTGGCGCAGCCGTATCGAGCAGAGCATGGGCGAGAACGCCCGCTTAGGCGAACAGGTGGAAGCTCAGCATGAAGCGGTAAATGCCATCGAAGAACATCTTCAAACGAAGACGGAAGACCGTGCCGCCGCCTTCGAGCGTGTCACCGAGCTCGAAAATCAGCTCATGCAGTTCCGCCAACAAGCCAACGGTTTGAGCGATTCACGCAACCGCATCGAGGTGCAACTCACCCGTGTGGATCTACGTCTGGAAAACCTCATCGCTCAGGTTCAGGAGCGTTATTCCTTCCACATCTCCGCCTTTGAGCCCGACTATCACGCCTTGATGTACAGCATCAATGAGCAGAAGAAAAACCGTGGGCGTGGCGAAAAACGTCGCAACAACCTTTCAGCGAGTGGCCCCGATACCCGCCTCAGTGTCAGCGATGATGCGGAACCTGCCTCTCAGGACGACTCGGTCGAAACGGATATCGAAGCCAGTGAAATGCCTGTGGTGGATGCAGATGATGTCGATTTAGAAGGCGTTGAGATTCCTGGCGAAGAAGGGCATCCCGATTGGGACTTCGTCAGCGAGGTCGTGGGTGAACTGCGCCAAAAACTGGAGGGCATTGGACCGGTCAACTTGGATGCCATTCAGGAATTCGAAGAACTGGAAGAGCGGCATAACTTCCTGGAGACTCAGCACAACGACTTGGTGAACTCTAAGGAAGAATTGCTTCAGGTGATTGCCAAGATCAATGACACGACCAAGGCCATGTTCTCCGAAACGTTCGAGTTGGTGCGTGGCTACTTCCACAACAACTTCCGTGAGCTTTTCGGTCCCACCGCCAAAGCAGATCTGATGCTGACCGATGACACCGATCCGCTGGAATCAGGCATCGAGATCATCGCCAAACCCCCAGGCAAAAAACTGCAAACCATCTCTCTTCTGTCGGGTGGCGAGCGTAGCATGACTGCGGTCGCTTTGCTCTTCTCGATCTATCAGGTCAAACCCAGCCCCTTCTGCGTGCTGGACGAGCTTGATGCCCCCCTGGATGAATCCAACATCTCCCGCTTCTTGAAGATGCTGGACAACTTCATCGACAACTCCCAATTCATCATTGTGACGCATAACAAACGGACCATGAGCCGTGCAGATGTGATCTATGGCGTCTCCATGCAGGAATTCGGCGTGAGTAAGCCTGTAGGTGTCCGTATGACCACGGAAGACACACGGCCGAGTAAACAAGAAGAGCTCAGGCTTGAGGCTGAAGTCGCCGCCGAAGAAAGTCACCATGAGCACAGCGACGAGACTGACAGTCCCATTACCAGTGGTGACACTGAAAATCCGAGTTTACCAGCACTGTCTTCTTAACCAGCCTGTAACTTAACGATCAATGATTGAGGCTCCACCCAGGAGCCTTTAACTTACTGATTGAGGCCTCCCAGCGTTCTATCGGGTATGCAATCACTGCCGATAGATCACCACCACGCCGGTGGTCGGTCCGGAAGGCGCGGAGTCGTGACCGAAACCGACGGTCTGCAAATGAGTCGCTTCGACTCCGCTTTCGATCAGCGCTTGGCGCACCGCTTGAGCACGGCGTTCCGAGAGTGACCGGGCATAGTCCTCGGGGAGATCTGGCTGTGTATATCCGGCCACGAGGTAGCGCGGTTTGCTACTGGACCAATCCTTGGACAATTCACTCAGAGTCTTTCGATGTGCCCCCTTCAAAGAAAAACTGTTTCCCTCAAACTCCAAAGCCGAGCAGGCGGGCTTTAAAGACGTGGTGAGAGGACTCACAAATCCATCGCGAGCGCCAAGAGCAAAGACGATGTCCGCCTGATCTTCAGGGAACAGAGGTGGCATCTGCTGGCAACTGCTGAGCCCTAGGACGAGGGCTGAAGCAAAACTGGAAAGTAAAAAGGGATGTCTCATCGCATCCATCGAGGTTCAGAAATGGTGCCGTATTGGGTGAGGACCGCCCGGCGGTGCGAAGTGCGCAGATCATGCACATACAGCGTGCCATGCTGAGAGTAGCAGAGATAGCGACCATTCGGACTCCAGGAAGGATGTTGAGCGCCCTCAGCCTGGATGACGCGGACGGTCCCGCGCGGATACTCTTTCACCACCACCGCCGTCTCATCCCCGATCTGCGTCGTGAAGGCCACACTGCTGCCATCGGGGGAAAACTCGGGGTCCGTGCAGAAGCGATAGCCGGTGTGCCAGACATAAAGGCGCGCTTCGTTCTTCCCTTTCTCAGGTACCTCGGCAATGAAGAGCCGGGGACCACGGCCGCGATCATCAGAAAAGATCACCTGCTTCCCATCCGGATGCCAGGAGGGACTGCTGGGGGCTCCCACCGTGTCACTGATGCAACCGGCCGTGTTGGTGTTCAGATCCGTCACGAAGATCTCCGGATTGCCCAGAAAGCTCATCACCAAAGCCAAGCGCTGGCCCTCAGGAGAAAAGGCCGCCCCAAAACTCGTCCCCGGCGTATCCGTCACCGTGCGCTCCCAGCCAAGGCCCAGATCCAGCACCAGCACCGTGGGGAAACCCGACCTGTAGGCTGTGTAGGCCACCGCGGTCCCATCTGGAGACAAGGAGGGAGAAACCGCGCCATAGGTGTGATGCGTGATCTGTTGGATCTCCCGGCCCCGGGTATCACACATGTAGATCTGCTTCGTTCCAGTTCGATCGCTGACGAAAACAAGGCGGCTGGTGGCTAGGCCGGGCCTACCAGTGATGGCATAGATCACATCATCGGAAAAACCGCGCAGGTTTTCATCCAACCCGGGGGCAGCATAAGTTCGCTCTAAGACCACCTTACCATCCGCACGTGTCAGTTTGCCCGTCACGCGACCACCGATGGACGAGCCGGATAAAGTAAACTCTGGCGACTCCGCCGTGAGCAAAAACTCCCGGGAACTCGTCAGTTCATCCACCAGCGCCTTCTTGGCACTCTCGCCAGTGCCTCCGGTGAAGTCTCCCACCAGCACCTTCGTCTGCGGCAGCTTCAGAGGCTCTTTTTTAGACAGCCTCGGCAGCTTCAACCAGGAGGGCAAAGTCACAGCTTCTGCCATAGGCTGCATCATCAGCAGCAGAGACAGGAAGAGGAGGCGCGAAAAAGTCATTTACTCGATATGAAAGGTTACCTCCACAGTGTAGCGGTCTTTCGGGAAACTTGAAGGAAGAGACTCAGAAATCTTTTTCACACGCATCCCCGCATTGATGACCGACTGATCCAGCACGGCAGAGCCTGAAGGTTTGGACATGATCACCTCAAGCGTTTGCCCGTCACGACCAAGCGTCACCTTCAGCGTCGAGGCGCGTTGGGCAGCAGGCACATCTTGGAGAGCAGGTGCATTCCATTCTTTTTTCAAAGCCACTTCCAGCGCTTTCAGCACCGGGTCCATATTCGCGCCACCGGTGGGCTCTTTCCCTTTCTCTTCCAGCCGCATCTTGGTTTCCGTCGCAGGCACGATTCTCTTGGCCACGCCCTCATCCTCTTGATCAGACATCGGCGAGAGTGTGATCGTCTTGTTCGTTATTTTAGGTGCCGCGGTTGTGGTGGCAGCCGGGGACTTCAAAGCCGATGTGTCTGCCAGCAAGCTTGCGTCCTGCGGCAGTGGCGCATGTGTTCCTGCCATCGCCGGAGCAATTCCTGCCTCTGGTGCCGAAGCCTCAGCGGGTAGCGTGAGCGCCATCGGCGGAGTTGTTACCGTCGATGACTCCGCGCTCGGTGTCACCGATGCGGTCGGCGCGGGCACCGGGGCAGATCCCACACCCGCCGGAGGGGCTGCCGCTGCTGGGGGCACAGACATCGGAGCGGGAGGTGGGGAGGCAGGGGGAGGTGTCGAGGGTATCGCCGGAGTCGGAGCGGAGGCAGGTGCAGGCACCTTCACATCCGGATGCAAGGTGAACTCACCTGGATCGAACCACGTGCGCCCGTCGTTTTTCCACGACAACGGGACATGCCGCCACACGGGTTTGAGCGAGGCCACAGGCAGCATGGGCAGCAGCGTCCAGCAGACCAGCCCCACCAGCAGGTGAACCATCATCACCGCCATCACCACCAGAGACAGCGGCTCTAGCGGAGGACGTCGTGAGGAGGAAGCTGGAGCTCGGGCCGCCATAGAGACATGCATCATTCCGTGTCAGCGTTTCTTCGTGGCGGGCACCACCACCACGCTTGTCTTTTTCACCCCTGCCCGGTGCATTTCATCCATGAGCTGCGCCAGCGGTCCGGCGGCAAAGTTTTCCGGCATCTCGATCAGCACGCCCACATCCTTATCCTGATGCTTGGCGATCTCCGTCTTCAGCAATTGCAGCAGGTGATCCCCAGGGATCTTGATGCCATTCAGCCACAGCGTCTGATCCGAGGAGATCTTCAGCTTCAGTTGTGTCGTCGGTGCCGTTAGGGTTGCAGCGACTTCCACCGGTGCCGTTTCCCCAGTGGGTTGCGGCTCAGTCACATTCATCCGCTCCCGCCGCAGCAGAGGCACCGTCACCAGCAGCACCAGCATCAGCATGAACGCCAGGTCCGCCAGAGGCGCGATGCCGATCTGGCTCACAAACACAGGGAGTTGCCGCTGAGAGATGCGCTTCATGCCGTGGTCAGTTTTGCCGGAGGCGTCAGAGCTTGGGAAGGCGGGCTGCTGAAGCCCGGCATCATCGGCGTGCCCATCTCTCCTAGACTCGGCAGAGACTCATCCGGGCTGCGATGATCCACAAACTGTCGGTCCAGGATCCCGCTCAGCTCATTGGCAAAGTTCTCCACCCGCACGATGAGATTGCGAATCCGCGACACCAGAAAGTTATAGGCCATCAGGCTCGGCACCGTCACGAAGATGGCCAGCAGCGTCGTCAGCAGCGCGGAGCAGATCCCTGGAGCTAGAGCCGATAGACCCGCCGTGCCCTCCGTCTGCGCCAACACCGCAAAGACATCCAGCAGCCCCCAGACCGTGCCGAACAAGCCCAGAAACGGAGCCACCGCCAGCACGGTGGAGAGCACCCCCAAGCGCATCTCCGCCTTATTCGCCGTCATCACCACCGCCCGCTCCATCGCATTCTGCACCGCGCCCATTTGGGAGGAGGTGATGCGCCCTGCCCCTTGCAGCCGACTGTTGAACGTGCGCCCTGGCTCCTCTTCCCCCACCAGATAAAAGGCCAGTTCACGGCAGGCCTCATGATACACATGATACATCGGCGACATCACCATGCGCTCCCGCGTCAGATACAGCGCCAGCGGATGCGGACTCTCGCGGAATTTGCCCATGAACAGACCATTCTCTCGGGCCGACCGGCGCAGCAGAGCCCACTTGGCCATCAGCACCGTCCAGCTCGCCATGGAAAGCACCGCCAGCAAGCCCGCGATGACCAAGCTGGGGAGAGACAGATTTTCCAGCCCAAACTGGAGGCCGGACACCGCAGCAAGAGGTGGGAAAAGCATGGGAGTCAAAGTTGTCTAGTTAATGGTTCTTGAAAGTCTGGCGTCAACCTGAGATTCGCCCCCAAGAATAAATACGGTTCCCACCCCCCCGCTGCATTTCGGAAGCCCCCTGGATGGTTTTGTCTCGCGAAAATAGTCCCCTTCCACCTTCCCCCTCATCAGCCGACCGCATCGTTCCCCCGCCCCCCGTATCACGTCGCTGGATCAGGCACTGGCCCCCGTTAGCCGTCATCGCTCGCTTTTATGTCCGAGGCACTCCACCGACTTCCTCCCTTTCCTCTGGCTCAACCCTCGTTTTCCTCATCGCTATCCCGTTTTTGTAATCCTTTTTCATTTTGTCCACAACCCCCCGGTTTCTATTTCTGTTCCAACACGCCTCATCCATTTCTCCGCACCCGATGGATTAACAGGGCAACAAGCAAGTCCAATTACACATCAACGGTTAGGCAAGATGTAAGGACAAGGCGTGAGGGCACCCTTCCCGCGTCTGCTGTGATCCTGGCCTCTCAATCATGAGGCCAAGATGACCCAACACCTGGGGGCCTGCCCACTCAAAGTGGCCCGCACACTCCGTGTGCGGAAAGCCGTCCTGCAGGCCAAACGAGACGGTGAACCGATGAGGTCGTGCAGAGGGATGGTCAGGGTGAATGCATGCCGTCGAGTCTGGGAGACTTCAGGACCAGAGGAAATCACACCTCGTTCAGACTTCGACACGGTATCCCGCACACGGAGTGTGCGGACCACGTCGCTGCCGCGTGCCTTCAAGGCGCGAGGCCATGCTTGGGTAGGGCGCGTTGTCCCAACGCGCCGCCAAGGTTGGCTCAAAAAGGTCTTCAACTCTCCTTTCCATACCCAGGACTCACGCAGTCGCCCGACCGGAGCGCGAGTATGCTGAGCGAAGCGAACGCTACTCGCCACTTGTCATGTCCCTCCT
>NZ_FUYE01000004.1:0-62722 GCF_900167535.1 Prosthecobacter debontii | reverse complement strand
GGCCTCATCATGACGGCAGGCTGCCGTCACACCTTGGGCCCAAGAGCACCACCCTCTTGGGTAGGGCGCGTTGTCCCAACGTGCCGTGGGTATAGCAAAAAAAGGTCTTCAACTCTCCTTTCCATCCCCACGACTCACGCAGTCGCCCGACCGGAGCGCGAGTATGCTGAGCGAAGCGATGCTACTCGCCACTTGTCAGCACCGCTTTGCGTCCGCCGATCTTCACCAGCGTCCACTCCCGGCGTCCGTCGGCTTCCGCCACGCAGGATTCCAGGAGATACCCTCGCGCTTTGGTCACCCCTTCCCAACGCACCTGCATCTGTCCCGGCACCCGCCCCAGCACCACCCGCAGGCCCACCGGCACCGCGAGCGAGCCCAGCTTCTTCGGCGCATTCTGCACTGGCAGCGCCACCTCCTGAATCAGCTCCGCATCGCCCCCGCTCTGGCACTGCACCTAGGCCCCACGTTGGTTGAAGAGCGCATCAAATTCTTCCCGGATCCGATCCCGCCGCTCCCCCATCGCCTGGAGCGCCAGCCGCATGTGCGCATAGGCCTGCATCGCCTGCTCCAGCTCCACCCGCTTGTCATGAAACACCTCCGGCAGCGGCACCGGCAGGGGGAAATGCCCATTCGTCGCGATGGCCTGCTCATGCGCCCGTGCAAACTCCACCACCTCCGCGTTGTTCTTCTGGCCCAGTTGCAGCTTCACCTTCGCCCCCGTCTTCATCTGCACCGGCACCGCGACGGCTAGGGTAAACGCCTCCCCTTCTGGTGCAGGCTCCATCACCCCAGGGCTCCCCCGCGTTCCCCGTCCCGGCTTCCCTGCCGCCGCACCTCGGGCGACTCGACGGTTTGGGGTCCGAGCAGGAGCTTCATCGGAGGAGAGAGGATCGCAGAGCTTTTTCATAAGACGCTGATCTGTTATGAAAAATATAACAAACCCAAATATTAAATCAACACAACTTAATGTTGTTGATGTTCTTTCTTGAGATTCATTTCGATTCTCCTAAAAATTCCCGTCGAGCAGAAGTTACAGGCCGCATCGCATCTCCTGACTACCTGCATAAACAGAAAACTTATCCCGCTAGAGGCTTGCAGTCGGATTGAATAAGCAACAACTAATATGTCCGCCATCATATTACCTCAACTCGTGAGTGCGAGATTTACAGGATTCGAGCCTCTATTCGCAAAGCCTGTTGAATTGAGCATTCCTCCTAATCCAGGCCCCTTTTTGATTATCGGTGGCAACGGTCTTGGCAAAACAACGATGCTGCAATCAATTATGTTCGCAGTAGCGGGTGGTGCTGACAAAGACGCGTTTAGTGATGCCGGTCAACTTTGGAACCAGAAATACTTTTCTAAACGTCTGACAAAACCCAAGGACGCTGAGGTGAGAGTGATAATGATGCTCGGGCAGACAAAAATTGAAGTTCGACGTGGCCTCGACAATCCAAAAGTTCGCGGAGTCCGCATCAATGATGCGGAACCCGTCAATTCAACCAACGCTGAGGCGCTATACGAGGCTACAGTTGTCAAAGCCAGTAACTGCAATTCGTTCCGAGATTTCAAGTTCCTGATGCACAGGTTATGTTACCTACCTGAAGATCGGCATAGCCTTGTTTGGGATGTGGAAGGTCAGCTTGGCGTTTCTTTACTCGTGTGCGGAGAATCCGCCGATGACGAAATTATACGTGGTCACATTCAGAGATGGAGAAAAGCGGATACAGAGATGCGGCATACTCATGTATCTGTAACCCACCTCGAAGAGAGGTTGGCCAAAGCTTTATCAGCGCAAAAAAAGCAGCCAGCAAAGCCCCCAAAAGAACAAGCTGAAGAAACGAAAAAGCAATTCGAAAAGGCAAAGGCGCAGCTAACGCATACTACCGAAGCAATTGTTGAGCTTACTTCCAAGATGAACCGAGCTGTGGTTCAACTTCAGGAAATTAGCGCCGTAATTGAGGCTGAGGAGCAAAATCTTGATGAGCATGAAGAGGCATTCACACTTTCGTGCATGCTGGATCAGGAACGTGCGGATTCAGCGCTCGCACTTCAGAAGATGCTTATACATAAGCAATGCCCATTCTGCACAAAAAAATCCACTGAGCTGACATCTCGTGCAGCCTCAAATCTCGACAAAGGACTTTGCCCGATTTGTGGTCAACATCATACCACCGAACAACCGGATAGGCAAATCACTGACTTGCGCAAACAGCTGGCTCCAAAATATCGAAAGCGGGCTGCGCTCCAGGAAACACTCGACCATTACCAACATCAAATCCGAGCGCTTCAACGGCAGCGCAATTTGCAGGGAGCCAAGCTGGATGATTTATCAGTAAAGCTCCCTCGAATTCGAGCAACGGACACAGAGCTAGATACTGGAACCGAAAGCATTTCTCAGATACGCAAACTATTGGCAGCGTATACTGCGGACTACGAACGCAAACAAACCGCAACCCAACTGCTAAAGTCTGAACTGGACTTCGCCTACTCTCGAATCGCTGCAAGCAAGTTTGCAAGGTTCAGTGAGATTCAAGACCGTGTTGCAATTTACGCCACTAAATTTCTAGGAATAAAATGCACATTTGAAAGTGTGCCGAGCAAAGCTGTGGACAAGAACTCACCATTTGCATTCCCTCTTCTGGTTCCGTCTTTCAAAGGAATTCGACGCACTCAGTCAACGCAATGTTCGGAGTCACAAGCGTTCTTCCTTGATATCGCATTTCGGATGGCCCTGATTGATCTGGTCGAGAAACATTCAGGGTATGGATCAACCTTTATCTGCGAAACGCCTGAAAATGCTCTTGATTTGGCGTATGCAGATAACGTTGCTGAAATGTTCAATCAATTTAGAGCTGCGGGCTGCTATGCGCTTCTCACTGCCAATTTACAAGCTGGCGGCGTCGCTGAGCCATTGCTAAAGAAGATAAAACCTTTAGGTGAGCGTAAACTCCGTGCCTTTAACATGCTTTCACATGCTGAGCTATCTGGCGTCCAGAAACGCAAACGCCCCGATCTCGACACCCAGTTCAACAAACTGATCAGCTAATTCGGGCCATGAACGCCAGCCGAACCCACAGATTCAAAGATGTTCTCCTCGCACTGGCAGCTGCCAAGAGTGCTCAAGTATCGCTTCAACGAATTCAACTACAGAAGCTAATCTATTTAATGGATGTATTCTCCTCGATTTGGCGAGAAGTCTCCAAGCCGACATCCTTTGAGCCTGAGAAGCGGGGCCCATGGGATCGTCAAATTCAAAACGCGGTCGATGCACTCGCTTTTCGTGGTCTTGTGATAGTCGAAAGAATTAACATTCGCAGGGCGAAGGAAATCCAGTCCAATTATAGCTTGAGTGAGGCAGGTGCCCGCCTGGTAATCCAGATAGCTTCTCACCCTGAGATTTCTGAGCAACTTAGCCTTGCTCACGAGATCGCACATGAGGTCAGTCGTCCTCACAGAGGCTGGAACACCATCAAGAGACTTGTTTACGCTGAACCAACGTATCAAGCAGTCCGAGATAGTGGGAGTCGAAAGCGTGTTCCACTCGATAACCCTTCGAGAAATCAAACCAGTGAACTCGCAAAGATGTTTGCAGAAAGCTGGAGTTGGACGGCGGCTACTCCCCCGAGCCGAGAGGTCTTTGTTCAAACATTGTTCTTAGTCTTTGATGAAGCATCGGCAGAACACCAGCTTCCTAACCTTTCATGAACTCTGTTGATTCGATTGTCTCGCAAGCTGCCCACAAACGTGCCGCACTGGTGTTTCATATGGTGACGTGCAAGATCACGGCTGCTCTCGGTTCGGCTTGGTTACCAGGAGATGGAAATCAGTTGCTGGACGAGATTCGTAACTTTTGCCGTGACAACCTCGCTTCCCTCGCCCGACGCCAGTTTGCTCTTAAGCTACGCTGTGGCGTTAACCCTCAAGGTGGGGCGACTTTGACCCCTAGCCTAATTGGAAAGCTTCGGAAGGCTGATTCTGGGATCCCATTGATTGAGGTCTCCAATGGCCTAACGGTCATTTCAGTGAACCATCTCACTCCCAAGCCAGACGAAGATAGTCGCAATGCGATCACAGACGCCTCAGCTGGATGCGCAATCTTTTACTACGAGCATGATAAGCTGTGTAGCATTTGGGCTCAATGTCAGCGCATTAGCGAATTGTCGCCAGCAAACTGGCTGCGAGTGGGAATCGCAAGTACATTTTCACGAGACGCTGCCGATTATAACGAAGCCGCTAAAGACCATTACCGTAACGAGGTGAAGCACGGGCAAAGGCTTAACCACTGGATGAACGAGAATGACCGAATCCTTAAGCGGGCTGACCCTCCAAAGTTATCAACGACGGAATCAATCTTTCACCATTCGCTTGCTACATGGCTTCAACTCATGCTACCACCACACTCAGTTTCTGTGAAGGACGCCGAAAAGGGAAGTGGGGACTGTCCAGATATTCTTATCGCTGATTTTGGCCGAACTTACGTGATTGAAGTCAAATGGATGGGAACTAATGGTTCAACAAAATATAGTTGGTCTACGATTTGGCAGGGCATTCGGCAAAGTAAACGATATGCAGAGCGGTCACCTCAGCCCGAGTCAACTTGTGTGATTATTTATGATGGCCGCGACTTGAATTCATTTGAGAGTTTCAAAGAACAAATAAGCGAAGAGGGTATTGCTGAATTCGAAGAGTATCAAGGTGAAGTAATGCCAGCGAACGGCATTTGTTACATACTCTATTTACATTCGGGATCTGCCAGTAAGAACGCTAAGACAAAAAAATGAATATACTTACCGATGATAGATATCATGACCAAGGCCTTCACAACTTCGATCACAATCTAAATCAGCCCAGACATCGATGGTATCCATTCAAGGAAGGATTCTCCGCTGAACTTGTTAGCAAAGCGATCCAATCAATCTCAATCACCAGTAAAGAACCTTATCGCATACTCGATCCATTTGGTGGATCGGGGACGAGTCCCTTAACGGCAATTCTCAGCGGGCATGTTGCCCATGCAGTGGAGGTAAATCCATTCTGTGCATTCACGGCCCGGGTTAAGTGTTCAACCACCCGTCCCCGGGCGACCAAGTTTTGGAAACAGTTAGATGAGCTATCTATTCTTGCAGCAAAGGCTAGATCTAAATCTCCCCTTGAGGGGCAAAGCACATTTACCAAGACAAAAGGCGTCGAGAAGTGGTTATTCAACACCGAAGTAATTCGAGGGTTTCAGTCGGTATCGGAGAAACTCGAAGAAATGAACTGTGGATTCAAATCTGCATTTCGATTAGCCGCAATGCGAGCCGCGATGGATTGCTGTAACGCACGAAAAGATGGCAAGGCATTGCGTTACCTTCGTGATTGGAAGGAGCGGGATTTTGCTGCCAGGGATTTTGCCCAACAGTTCAGGGCTAATTGCATTCAGTTCCGAGAGGATGCTGAGATGGCACCACTGAAAAAAGAAGGACAAGCTGTCATTAGGTCGGGTGACTCTCGAAACGCACTTCAAAAGCTGCCGCCAAAGTCCTTTCATCTATTTATAACATCACCACCTTACTTGAATTCCTTTGATTATTCTGACGTGTATCGGCCGGAGTTGTTTCTAGGCGGGTATGTCAGCACCAATCAAGAACTGCGAAAGCTTCGCCTTCGGACACTTCGATCTCACGTTCAAGTTGATTGGGGGGGGGCTACTAATGTCAACAGCAGCCTTCTCAAAGGGCCGTTAGACGAGCTAAAAGAGTCGCAGAGTTTGTGGAGTTCAAAGCTGCCTACCATGGTTGAAGCCTACTTCCACGATATGAATCGTGTATTGAAAGAAGCTCATCGTGTTCTGAAAATTGGAGCCGAAGCTTGGCTGGTTGTAAGCACGTCGGCATATGGCGGCGTCCAAATTCCAGTTGACCTCATTCTTGCTGATCTCGGGGTAAAACTTGGTTTCGATCTCGATGGGGTTTACGTCCTCCGCTCACTACGTGCAGCTGGTCAGCAACAAAGTAGCTTTGGCAACGTTGGTTTGCCCCTTCGTGAGTCTCTGATTGTTTTAAAACGGGTAAAATAATTCCGCAGTCGCTTAGCGCGACTAACAACAGACCAAACAGATCT
The DNA here is from genome assembly GCF_900167535.1 of Prosthecobacter debontii. Taxonomy (NCBI): domain Bacteria; kingdom Pseudomonadati; phylum Verrucomicrobiota; class Verrucomicrobiia; order Verrucomicrobiales; family Verrucomicrobiaceae; genus Prosthecobacter; species Prosthecobacter debontii. The sequence goes on along the minus strand of NZ_FUYE01000004.1, from coordinate 56,620 downwards.
AACACTTTGATTTTCAATTCAATATAACGAACAAACATTCACTTCATCCACTCAGGAACAAATTTCCTGACCCCAGAAATGAAAAATCGGTGAGTGGATCGATTGAGTTGATGCATGGATTCAACGCAATCGTGAGTGAGGAAAAGGGGGGCAGGGATGGTTTCTCTTTTTCCATGCATGCCTCGAAGGAATCCATGCATGGATGATGGTGGGGTGTGAATGGGTGCGGGTTTTCCAAGGATGAGTTTGACGAATGTCTGCGTGGATGAGGCGTGATGAACCTGAGGGCGGGGTTGGCTGCGCATGGGTGAGTGTGACATGAGGGGCCTGGATTTCCCTGAGACTTTTGCTTGGCGTGGGGGGCCGTTTCCGCTAAATCCTGAGGGGTCGGTGTCCGGAGGGGTTTCTCGGGATGCGGACGCTTTTTCTCAACCTCCATTCCTGTTTATCTCTCACCACCATGCCTCACGTCAGCACCAACGGTATCCAGATGTATTATGAAGAACGCGGCAGCGGGGAACCGCTGGTCTGCATCATGGGGGTGACGGCTCCTGGCGGGGTGTGGGAAGCGCATGCGGCGGAGTGGTCGAAGCATTTCCGCTGCATCCTGGGTGACAATCGCGGGGTCGGTCTGACCGATAAGCCTGAGGGCCCCTACACCACGGCGATGATGGCGGATGATTACGCCGGACTGATGGATCAACTCGGCATCAAGCAGGCGCGTGTGGTGGGCTGCTCCCTGGGATCGGTGATCGCGCAGCAACTGGCGCTGCGGCATCCGGAGAAGGTGAAGAGCATGATCCTGATGTGCACCTGGGCGCGGCAGGATCGCTTTGGCCTCTACACCTGGCAGCACATGATGAAGTGCAAGGCGACGATGCGCCCGGAGGATTTCATGCACTATGTGCAGATGCTGATCTTTACGAAGCCGTGGTTTGATAACGATGACTGCTGGAACAACATGCAGCAGGGCCTGAAGGATGCGGCGCTGAATCCAGCCCCCCAGCCCGTGCATGCGATGGAGGCTCAAGCGGCGGCGGCGATCACGCACAACACGATCAGCGAGCTGAAGAAGGTGAAGTGCCCTGCCCTGGTGATCGGCGGTAAGGACGATGTTTTCACGCCGAAATGGATGGGTGAGGAAGTGGCGGCGGCGATCCCTGGAGCCGACCTGCATCTGTATGACAATGCGGGCCATGCCTTCCACTGGGAGTGCCTGAGCGACTTTAACCCGCGCACGACGGAGTGGCTGCTGAAGCACTAAACGCGACGTTTTAAACGTCCTGTTTTTCTTTTTCAATCGATTCACTTCTGGCTCGCACCTGCCCTTTCGACGTTTACTCTCCCCCATGACTCCGATGAAACGATTCCTTCGCGCTTCAGGTTTGATGGTTCTGCTCAGCCTCGGTGTCCCCTCGATGTCGGCGGCCGAGTCTGGGAAGGAAGGGCGCACGCTGGAGGACATCCTCAGCCAGATCCCGGACAAGGAGCTGGGCAAACTGCGCGGCGGACGCGATGCAGCTGCTCTGGCGGAGGTCTCCAAAAAGCTCTCGGCGGCCGAGGCGACGAAAGCGGCCACGCTGCGGGTGAAGCTGGATAAGGCCGAGGAGTGGGACTTCCCCAATCAGGGCAATGTCAAAGGCTGGCGCGTTCAGTCTGAAGTCGAGCGCCTGCGAGCCGCTGGGCTGTATCTCGAGGGTCGTGTGACGCTTTACATCAAACAAGAAGCCGTCAGTGAGCTGCCCAAATTTCGCTCGGGGGCGGAGTTTCTCGTCACGGGCCAAGTGTCCCGCTGCGATGTGCTCCAGCCGTCGAATGGCAAAACGATCTTAAACGTGGACATTCAAGTATCGAAGCTGGTCGAAGCGAAGAAGTGACACTTCCCATTCCTCTCAACCGAATCACCAACCTTTTTACCTACCAACGACTATGGGCCTGATGGATTACCTCAAAGGACAGTTCCTGGAAATCATCCAGTGGACAGACGACTCTCGCGACACGCTCTCCTGGCGTTTTCCGGATGAAGATAAGGAAATCAAAAACGGAGCTCAGCTCATCGTGCGCGAGTCGCAGGTGGTGCAGTTCGTTTACCTGGGTCAGTTCGGCGATACCTTTGGTCCGGGCAAACACACCCTGACGACGGATAACATCCCGATCCTGTCCACGCTGAAGGGCTGGAAGTATGGCTTCGAGTCGCCCTTCAAGGCGGACATCTACTACGTGACCACGCGCCTCTTCACGGGCAACAAGTGGGGCACGAGTAACCCGATCATGATGCGGGATCAGGACTTTGGCATCGTGCGCGTGCGGGCCTTTGGCACCTTTGATTTCAAGATCATCAATCCGCAGATCTTCCTGAAGGAAGTAGCGGGATCGGATCATCATTTCCGCCTGGATGAATTTGCCGATACCATGCGCAGCCGCATCGTCAGCATCTTCACCGATGCCCTAGCCAATGCCAAGGTGCCGGTGCTGGATCTGGCCACCCGCTACAGCGAACTGGGCGAGGCGCTGCTGCCGCTGATCAATCCGGCGATGATGGCGAAGTATGGCCTGGAGATCACCAGCTTCATCCTGGAAAACGCCAGCGTGCCACCGGAGGTGGAGCAGGCCATCGACAAACGCTCCAGCATGAGCGCCATTGGCAATCTGAACGACTATGTGAAGTTCCAGATGGCCGAGGGCATGGCCAAAGGTCAAGGCGGCGGCCCTGCCGGTGCCGCCGCAGAGATCGCGATGGGCTTTGGCATGGCTAACCAGATGTTTGCCCAAGGCGTTTTCAATCCCAATCAACCGCAAGCGACACCTGCGGCAGGAGCCACTCCGCCACCGATCCCCGGTGCTGCCGCTCCGGTGCAAGCTGCCGCGGCCACCGTGGCTAGCGCAGGCATCCTGACCCCCACTCAGGTGGCAGAGGTGCTCGGCGTCAGTGAGGGCGATGTCATCGCCAGCATCGAGGCAGGTGACTTGAAAGGCAAAAAGATCGGCACGCAGTATCGCATCACTCAAGCCGCGCTGGACGAGTTCCTGGCGCATTGAGAAGAGCCTGCCACAGACGCATCATCATCGTTAATCCACGTCCTCCCCATCTGGTGAATCGCCGGATGGGGAGTTTTGTTTGAGGACGGCCTTGAGAGCCCCTTCGACCTCTGATCAAGCATCTTCGATCAAGGGAGCTTCTTCATGAGATCTTTGACGATGTTTTCCATGAGTTCGGTTTCCCGTGGAGCACTGGGAAAGGCCGGGGCTGGCAAATAGTCGCGATTCGACTCGACCCAGTTTAAATGGCAGCGTTGATCACGGCTCACGGCGGCCCACCCCCTCTTGCCACTCGCCACCTCATAGAGATAACAGGCCACGACCATTCTCCGGCAGGCATGGGCTCCGCTGGTGTAGGTCGTCACGGAAGTCTTCGTCTCATTGCCCTCGAAATCCTCCGCAGTCGTGATCGTTTCCTCCGTCCATTCACTGGTATCATTGCCCTCCTCATTGCTCTGAAGCAGAGACACCCAGAGATAATCGACGCCCCGTTGCCGCAGATGCTGCAGCTGGATGGCGGTCATGGGAATCACGGCGCTGTCTGCGATGAGCTTGGACAGGCTGATCCCCTCAACGGCTTTTTCCAGCTCGTCCGCAACGATCACCTGCGTGTGCGGATGCTTCTCCTGAAACCGAGTTTCCAGCTCGCTCTGCATGAGATGAAACTGCACCTCATTCGGGATGTTGGACAGCTTTCGCTGAGGTAACATCGGAGCGAAAAAGACCTTCTTGCCGTTGAATCCGCCTCGCAGAAAAGCAGGGTGTGCTTCGACGATCTCCGTCCGCACACGAGGCCCCAGACAGGAGCTTCCAAGCAACAACATCAAACTCCAGCCCCAAAAGCGAAGACAGATCATGCTTTGAATCTATTTCAGGGGAGCCACTCTCATCACCCTGATTTTGATTTAGATGTTCTTGAAGACTTCTCTCAGCTAGCATCGTTGTGTCTGATTGAGTCTCCTCCCCCTATTGACCTCACCATGAATACTCGCCGTCACTTTCTCTCCACGTTGTTAGGCTCGAGCGCTGCCGGTTTGCTCGCAGCGCAGGATTCACCGCTCAGTTACAAAGGAGAAAACATTCAGTTCGGCCTGGTGACTTACATGTGGGGTGCGGATTGGGATTTGCCGACGCTGATTCAGAACTGCCAGGAGTCAGGCGTGCTCGGCGTGGAGCTGCGGGTGCAACATGCCCATGCGGTGGAGCCAACGCTCAGCCTGCCCGAACGCCAGGCCGTTCGGCAGAAGTTCGAGGAAGCTCAGGTCATCGCGCTCGGCATGGGCACCAATGCGGAGTTTCACAGCCCGGATGCGGCGACGCTGAAGAAGCACATGGATTCCGCCAAGGAATACATCAAGCTCAGCCACGACATCGGCGGCAGCGGGGTGAAGGTAAAACCCAATGCCCTGCCCAAGGAGGTGCCTGTGGAGAAGACGCTGGAACAAATTGGCAAATCCCTGGCCGAGCTGGGTGACTACGCGCTGGGGTTTGGCCAGGAAATCCGTCTGGAAGTGCATGGTGGGGTGTGTGATCTGGGTCACATCCAAACGATCATGGAAGTGGCGGCCCGCGACAATGTGCGTGTCTGCTGGAACTCCAACGAGCAAGATCTGGAGGGTGAAGGCATCGAGGCCAACTTTGCCAAAGTGCAGCCTTACCTGGGGCGTACCACACACATCCGCGAGGTCAATGAAGGCAAGTATCCTTATGACAAGTTGGCCAAGCTGCTGGTGAATGCGGACTACGATGGCTGGGTCCTGCTGGAGGCGCGCACGAAACCTGCCGACCGTGTGGCCGCTCTCGCGGAGCAAAAGAAGCTGTTCACTGATCTCATCCTGGCGGCACGCAAGGCGGCAGCTTAAACAATGCGTGTGCGTTAAGGCACAGCCGCCGCTGCGATCTTGGTCAAAGCGGCGCGTTGGGTCGGCGACCACTCTTCTTTCTTATCATGCTGCGTGCGCAAGGCGGCTTCCTGAATGTCCTTGGCATTCGGGGAACCTGAATAAATCAGCTTCTCCCACAGCTCGATGATCGTGCTATCCTGACGCAGTTCCGCGAGTAACAATGGGATCTGGCTCCGAATCTCTGGATCCGAAGGCGGGTCCAGGTGCAGCCAGAGGAGGAATTTCTGGTAGGCCGGATCTTCTTGAGGCAGTTCCGCCGTTTGACCGCGAAGGAGGGTCTCGTGCCGCGCCCATCCTCCCGATTCTAATTTCTCCGCCAACCGTCTGAAATCCGGGTTTTCATCGGCGATCAATGTCGCCTGTTGCTGACGCCATACCGCATTGGGATGATCCGGTTTAGCCATCACGCCTTCCGAAGCCTTGCCATCGGCTGCGGATCGTGGTGTCACCATGCGGTCTCCATCCGTGGAAGGACGCACAAGATCGAAAGGGCCTAACCAAATCCCCATCACCAAAGCCCAGGCCCCAACCAGACCGCCGATGAAAAAGGGGATGGCACGCCAGATCACCACTTGGCGACGGATGATGGGCTGCTTGGGCTCGTGTGCTGTCTCCAGGAGCGGTGGAGGCGATGATGGGGATCTTAAATTGGACTGCACCGCAGCCGCTTCCGCCATGTCCTGGTGGTGCTTGATGAATAGGTCCCACCAGCACTTAGGCACGACCGCTTTGAAAAGCTCTGCAGAGAGTGTCGCAGGGTCCAAACACTCCGCGAGCTGAGCTAACGCATCACTCTCCTGCGGGCTCGACCAAGACCATGCGGTGCGAGAACGCCGCAATCGATAGTCCCACAAATCGCGCACTTCTTGGCTGCAGGCCCTCACGGACCGCCCCGCATCCAACCATAACCGTGCTTCAGCGAGAGCTTCTTGTTGATCTGCACCTGCACTCGCTTCTGCTGCGGCTAGCAACTGTTCGGCTCGCGAATAACGGCTAATCGCCAAAGACGTGGTTAGAGCCATCATCAGCTCCACGACCTCAGGGCAATTCATCTTCGATTGAGTCGCGACCAGAGCCTCGCCCAATCGTGTCAGTCGTGCCAAATCCGCTTTCTCGGCCCAATGCGACGCCACCAGAAAAGTCAGTGTGTAATGCCCTGAGGCCAATTCAATGATCAAGTCCGGCACCCGCGTCATCTCAGCCAAGACATCTTCACGCTCAGCAAAAAGAGTCGTCAGGTAATCACTCGCCGCTCCAGCCCACTCTGGTTTCACATAAGCGGCTGCGCAAAAATTTGAATAGGCCGCAGAGACCTGCATCGGATCTGCCATGGCCTTTTCAAGGGCTCGGGCAGCATTTCCCAACTCAACAGGCAATAGCGGTAGGGACGGAGACTCCGCCCCCTCAGGAGGAAAAAGAAGCTCCTGCAAAGGGGCCGATGCCGTCGGAGAGTCGGAGTCGAGAGCCGCCATGAGCATGGATTATTAAAACCGGAGATGCAATCATGCAACGGCCTCTCTCGTTAAATATACGGATATCTTAAATTCCTACAAACTTTGGCGGTTACTTGTAGGTAGTTGGATTTGGAGACGGCTGGAATTCACTCACCTCTCCAGCCCTGGGCTCAGCTCACGTCGAGAACACCGGTGCTGTCACCAACACGCTCCGCACGGACACCGAGACGGTCTAGCATGGAGAGATACAGGTTGGTCATCGGCGTCTCGCCGGGAAGGACGACACGTCGGCCAGGTGTCCAAGTGCCGCTGGCATGACCCGCCAAAAGAATCGGCAGGTTGTCGTGGTTATGGCGATTGCCATCCCCGATACCACCGCCGAAGACGATCATGCTGTTGTCCAAGAGGTTGCCCTCGCCTTCCTTGATGGACTTCAGCTTATCGAGGAAGTAACCGAACTGACGCATGTAGAAGCGGTCGATTTTGGCAATCTTCTCCAGCTTCTGCTCATCATTTTCATGGTGAGAGAGGTAGTGGTGAGCATCGGGCACACCGATCTGTGGGAAGCTGCGATTGCTACCATCATGCGCCAGCATGAAGGTGCAGAGGCGAGTGGTATCCGTCTGGAAAGCCAGCGCCAAGAGGTCAAACATCATGTGGATGTGCTCCTCATAGGACTCAGGAATGCCCTCAGGCACGGGGTAATCTTTGGGCAGAGTGGAGGTGAATTTTTCAGCACGCTCAATGCGCAATTCGATGTCGCGAACACTGCTGTAGTATTCATCCAGCTTGCGGCGATCATTGCCGCTCACCTTGTTTTGCAGAGACTTCGCCTCCGCCAACACCGTATCGAGAATGCTTTTCTGCAGACGCTGGCGGCGGGCTCCGTCCGCACCGCGTGCGCCGGAAGCTCCGTAACCGAACAGACGCTCGAAGACCAACCGAGGGTCCATTTCAGGCGCCATCGGCATGGTTTCATTCTTCCAGGCCAGATTGAACTGATAAGCACAGGAGTAACCACTGTCACAGCGCCCTGAGCTGCGCTGGCCGTCGGTGCTGAGTTCCAAGGAAGGAAGGCGGGTCAAATGACCGATCTTCTGGGCCGCAATCTGGTCCACAGACACGCCCAGTTGGATATCTGAACCTGCCGTCTTTTTCGGCATGCAGCCCGTGAGGAAGGTGGAAGTGGCACGCGCATGGTCACCGCCACCATTGCCATGGGAACGCGCCTTATCTTGAGCCAAACCCGATACCACCATGAAGTCATTGCGGTGCCGTTCGATCTCTTTCAGCGTTGCGCTGAGTTCATAGTTTTTGCCTTCGCCGGTCGGAAACCAATCCTTCACATTCACCCCGTTAGGAATGTAAAGCCAAGCGGCACGCAGCGGAGCTTTAGCGGGGGCCTTGGCCGCCGTAGCCGCTAAGGCTCGGCCACCAAACGATTCCAAAAACGGCAGCGACATCATGGTTCCCAGTCCGCGCAACACATGGCGGCGGCTCATCTGGTGGGAGGCGGTAGCGGTTTCGTGAAAGGGATTCATGTCAAGGAGGGCAAGATTGATACGCTATACGTCGTCCAAGTCTTTCCTTGACGTAAATCGCAAAGTTCAGGCCATCTATCACAAAATAGGTTGAAAAGCCTGCCCGTCCACGCCCGATTAGCGTATTCCCCTCATCCATCCATGAAGAAAACCGCCGTCCTTACCGCACTTACCCTCCTTGCGCTTAACTTTGCTTCCGCTCAGGATGCCGAAGTCGCAGAGATCGAACTGAAGCCCCATGCGACCAATCCACTCGGTTATGATAAGACTGACCTGAGCGTCAAAGCTGGGCAAAAAGTCAAATTGACGCTGAATAACACCGGCAGCGTCGCCCCTCAGCCTCACAATTTCCTCCTCATCAAGCCGGGTAAGGACCAGGCGGTGGGCGCCCAGGCCAACGCCATGATGACCGACCCCCAGGCGATGGCGAAGAGCTACATCCCTGACACTGCCAAGGATGACATCATCGCTCACACCAAGCTGGTCATGCCCAACGGCACCGAGACCATCGAGTTCACCGCTCCTGCTGAAGGCGGCGACTATCCTTACATGTGCACCTTCCCCGGCCACTGGCTGCTGATGAAGGGCGTCATGCACGTCACCAAATAAGTTTTTTCATCGAAAGGGCGGACTCACCGGTCCGCCCTTTCTTTTTGTCCAATACCGATCAACCTACGCTTCCCACCATGAAACGCCTGCTCACTGCCCTCGCCTTGCTTTGCCTCACCTCCGGCCTCCGTGCCGAAGACACCAAGATCTCCGCTGGCAACCTGAACTTCACCCTCCCCGCCTCCGGCTGGACCTCCGTGCCCACCAGCAGCCCCATGCGTGCCGCCACACTCCAGATCACTGTGGAAGGCGCTGAAAAGCCACTTGAAGCCATCTTCTACTACTTCGGTGCTGGTCAAGGCGGTGACACCCAGGCGAATATCAACCGCTGGCTCGGCCAGTTTGAGAGTCCTCCCGAATCCAAGACCGAAGAACTGGATGCCAATGGCACCAAAGTCTCCCTCGTCACCGCCACCGGCACCTACATGGATGGAGCCATGTTTGGCCCCAAGACGGCCAAGGCCGATTACACCCTGCTCGGCGCCATCATCCCAGGCCCTGATGCACCCGTTTTCATCAAGCTCACTGGCCCCAAAGACGCCGTCGCCAAGATCACGGAAGACTTTAAAAAGCTCTCCACCAGCCCCTTCGCCAAGTAAGCGAAAGGCGCGACCCAACCATTTATTCACTTCCTCAAAAGGCAGACTTAGGTCTGCCTTTTTTGTTAGGCCAGTTCATTTTTCACGCTCCCCCAATACATGCACTGTCCCCGTCTTATCCACACCCAGGAACCATTCAAATCCGCTTGGGGAGTTCACAGCTAGCACGTACAGGAATAGAGATTCCTTCCCCAGCAAAGCTTTGAGATCACAGAACCCCACCAGTCGTGGCATACCATCGCGACTACTGAATACATGCCTTGATTTCCACTTGCCCTGGCGAGTCCGAGTCAGCAGGTAGGTTTCACCACCATTCACCCACATATGTTCCAGCCCTCCGGTTACCAACACATGGTCCTGATCAAAGATCTGAATGTCTTGAAAATGGCCCACAATTAAACGTGTCCATCCCTCGTCTTCTTCTTGAGCATAAAATAAACCACCACCAAACTCACCCGCTTCAAAAGAAGCCAGATAGCCTCCTTCGAGTCTCGCTAGCATCAAAGGTTCTTGAAACAAATGATTGAAGGCCACATGAGGCTTAATGTTAGGCCACTCGTCCCGCTTCAAATGAACAAATGGGTCCGGCCTTAATGCGTTCACCTCAACGCCCAACGTGGTAACAAAATTTTTTGATGTCTCCACCTTGGATTCATCGCTTCCTCGGCGGAGTGAAAACGTCTGAAAAGGATCTGCGAGCATCTCAGCGACTGGACGCGTTCCTCTTCGCCGTTTTATGAGCTTAAACTTAGCTAGGCCCTCATCCTGGGGATACGCCTTAAAAGCCAGATCAAACAGGCATTGTTCGAGCTCTGGTGACATTTCTACAGCTACTTTCTTTGGCGCGCTGCCATCCTTAAACCTCCGGATCAGGTGGACTTCGTGACATGAAAAACAAGCGATTAAAACTAGCTCTTCCCCAAGGAAACCACGAATTCACATCGCGAGACTGGGCTTGAAGGGGCCACAAAGAGGATCAGGTCCATAATAATTAAACTCCGTCACAAGACTCATGGACTGTTGACACTCTTCATCAGTCAGATTCACCCACCTTGAAGACTGACTCAATTCGTTCGACCAATTCGTTTTCTCAAACTCTTGATAGAGATCATCAGGCCCGTCAGGAGCCTTCCTCCATAGTCGAACCTGCCTGGACAGTAAAAACTCGGTGACCGTGCCTTCGCCATGAAGAATATCTTCCATGGACTTTTCACCACCCGGCAATTCCAGACTCGGGTCTGCTTCAAGAAACTGTGGTAAGCTGTAAAACTCAGGTACAGAACCTTCCTCCTCCACGTCAGTGGCATTGCAAGGAAACGCTAACACTACCAAAGCAAGACTGACCCAAAGTAATCCAAAAAATCCAAGTGATCGACGATTCATAAGGCAGGGGATTCATCCACTAGGCACTTCAAATGACCTTAGAGACATTCTTCTTTTTCATACCCTATTCGCCTACTTCTCTTCAATCCTTTCAAGGATCAGAACCTCACTCCCCGCTCTGATCACTTTCCATCATCCAGTACCGCTTCGCCCCAGAGTCCGTCTCCATGAGGATCTGGCGGATCGTATCCCGCTCGTCTCGCGGCAAAAAAGCGAAGGCCTCGTCATCGGCGGGGTCACCGTTCAAAACCTCATCGAGTTCCGCATACACCGCTTGTTTCAACGGCTCAGGTAAGCCTTGGAAACTGCCTGAGTAGATCATGTAGCTGCAGCGATGTTCAAACAGTCGGGTTTGAAGATTGAAATCCTTCAGCGAACGCCCCCGGGAATCTGGGCGTTGATTACGCTTGAAGGCGGTTTGAAAAGCCTCGCTGCCTGAGACGGGCGACTGGAGAGCATACTCCCCGACGAACAACAAACGCTCCACGATCTCGCGGGCACGTTTGCGCAGGATGCGTCGTTGAGCCGCCGCCTCGTAAATTGGGCCATCGGGCGGGGGATTCAGCACACGACGCGCCGAGCGTCCCGCTTCGTGCAGCGTGTTATGCATCACGTATTGATGCTCCAGCACCATCAGAGCGACGATGTCGCTCGTGCTCGCGGCATAGGGTTCGGTGTGCACCCAGTCTTCGAGCGATTCCACATTCGCTCCACGTTGACGATCCAGTCGCACGAGCCCCCCGCGCTTGTAAGCCAGCACATTGCCCATATGCAGGTCCTGGCCATGGTGCCCGCTCACATACCAGCCTCCCCAGCGTTCTGCCAAGGGACTCTCATAACTCGTCACAAAGTGGTCGGCATCTGGGATGGGGTATCCATTCTCCCGCGTATGCACCGACTGCATCTGGAGATTTCCTCCCACATGACAGCTGAGACATTGATCCGAAGCCACCGGCTCAGGCCGGGCCGGTTTCATGAAGGGGCGTGGAATGAGATAGTATTGCAAGCCCTCCTCAGGGTCAGCCGCCACCACCTCCATCTCTCCACCCTGCACCCAGCCGATGTAACACTCGTCATTGAAATACAAAGCGCGGGGTCTTGCCGGACTGATATGGGCTTTCTGAAGACTGGTCTTGGAAAACACCAGCACCTGAGAGTCCACAGGGATATCCAGGTCCTTGAGCACCCTCGTCAGCCAGGCCATGTCTGACACGGCCTCCAGAGGTTGCCCCTTTTCCTCGGCACTTTGCCACAGTCGTGCCACGGGGTCCTGATGGATCTTCCAGATGGGCGGCTCCTTTTCCGTATCGGTGCCTTCGGGATCGGTCGGTCCCGCGTGCAGTTGGCAGGTGAGCGCCAGCACCCACAGAAGATGGATCCACTTCCAGCACGGTATGCGCTGAATCACGGACCAAGCCTTGGGGCAAAAAGAAATAGAAATGAGGGGGAGGAATGACATCAACCGACTGAACAGACCATCAATACGTCACTCTCAAAACCCATTCCCACATCAACCCTGCGTTTGCTTGCGCAAGAATTGCGCCCACTTGGACGGGTTCCATCGCCGCCAAGAGTGGTCAACCTCTCACAAAAAACCTTAGCCCCACGTAGAGCCCGATTCCGATGATTCCAAGCACCACCAGGACCGACGCAATGATCCCAAATCGCTTCCAAAACCTCAGGGCTTCACGGTCCGATTCAGACACGCCAACACGAGAGTTTTCCAGCGACTCTTTCCACACCCGATAAGGCCAGAATAAAAATCGGAAGAGAGCGAAGAGGAAATTCCCATAAAGGTGAATTCATCTACACGGATAGCCCATGATTAAAAGGGTGCTGAATACCCGCCCGCAATCTTAACCACCATTTTAACATCGCCGGTTTGATCCTTCAGATCTGCATTCCGCAGAGTCACCTTAAAGTGCTCTTGAGCACCCGGGGCAATGTCCGAACGCAACGTCTCCGTCCACTCATCCAGAAACGCTCCTGAGGCATCAAAGAACTCCGCCTCCACCACCACACTGGACCACTTGTGCTTCCCTTCGTTGGTAATCAGTCCCAGAACCTCCAGTCCACTTCCTGCCTGTCGTTTTGTCACTTCCGTGATCTTGAGGTCTTTGACCACATCCCCTTTAAAGAAGGTCATCTTGATCAAAGGGAGAAATCCCAAGAGCATGAGGGGAATGGTAAAAAGCCAGTACTTACGCCCCCAAGACATGTTCATCGTGCTGATCTCGGCGCCACAGTTCGAACAGGTCATTTTAGCAATGGCTGGCATGATGAGGAATAGGTTCAGGTTATTAAGTTCTCCCTGGAGAAGAACTCCACAAGCTTGCCGTCCTTTCGAGGGGCTTGTCGAATCTGTTCTTTGGGTATCAACACAGGCTCGACTGAATTTTGCATCCGACAGCCTCACTACTCTCGCCGAATGGCATCAATCAACCGTCCGCGCACGGCACTGGACACAGCGATCCAGCAGATCACGACACCAAATAGCACGATGCCCACGATGAGGCTGCCGAGGAAGCCGATGGGAAGAGAGGAGCCACCTTGCTGAAGGCTGGGCCAGACGGCGAGGAGTGCGCTCAAGACGCCGAGGATGACGCCTGCGATCAGCAATACAACGTGCTCACCTAACACCAAGTGACGCAGCGATCCTGCCTGAAAGCCCACCGCTTGCATCAGCCCCAATTCACCCCGGCGCTCCAGCACATGGCGAGCCACCAAAATGCCCAGGCCTGCGGTGCCAAGTAATACGCCCAGGCCACCCAGCACGGTAAAGATGCCGATGTAAGTATTCTGCACGCTCATGAAGGTCTCCAGACGTGCCTTGGCCGATTCCAAAGCGAGACCACGAGGCTGGAGTTGGCGGGTCAAATGAGCACTGACTTCCTCAGCTTTACCTGCGGGTGCATCAATGAGGAAGAAACGATAGCCCGCCGCATCGGGATAGGTCGTGAGGAAAGCCTGCTCGCTGATGATCATCTTCCCCTGCAACACCGACGCCGCCAGCATGCCCGCCAGCTTCACCTGGATGTCTTTGCCGGAAGCATCTCCATAATCCAGCGCATCACCCACCCCCAGGCCGAGGCCCCACATGGCGGTCGCCTGATCGGCAATGGCCTCCAGCGGTGTCTTGAGACTCTCCCAGCCGCCTTTTCCAGCGAAGCTAAAGCGCCCCTCCAATTTGGCAGGATCCACTCCGATCAACACCGGCTTCTGGGCACGATTCAGGTTCAGGCAACTCGCATCGTCACCCATCCGTACCCGGAAGGGCACAATGGCCACGCCCTTCATGATCTCCTCATCTAGACTGAAGGCATCTCGCCCCGCCTGGGTATTGAGATCCTCATAAATGGGTAGAGACGACTCCCCAATCAGGGCAAAGCCGCCCGTGCCCGAAGTCGGTTGATCCACATCTCCAGCGCTCATGCGGAAGGCATTCACCGCCGTCACCAGGAAGATCCCGCCAGCCATCATGCCCATCACCGCCAGACTGCGGGAGGGACGCCGAGAGATATTGCGCAGACCGATCTGCCACAAGGATTGGGCCAAACCTAACGATCTTTGCATCCACCGCTTTGCGATGGACAAGCCTGCCATCAGCAGCAGAAAACCACTGCCGAAAAACATCCCTGCCACAGCTTCTGCTGCGGTGGCCTGGGTGCCAGCCAGCATCAGACTCACCGCTCCCAGCAGCCACACGACCGGCAGCACTTTCTTCCAGCCAGCGACTCTTACAGGCACCTCTGTATCCTCCGCGCTCCACGCCCCGAGAAGGTCTCTAGCCTGTGCTTTGAATAGCTTGCGACTGGCCCACCATAGCGTGATCAGCACCACCACGACGGCGCCGATTCCAGCGCCAACTTTCGTGGCGACACTGCCGGCATAGATCAGGGGTAATCCCTGCGAGGCTCCTGCCCAGGCACCGCTCAACCCTTGCAGAGCCAGCTTGGTATAGACCTCACCGCCGAAGACTCCGAGGAGAGCACCGATCATGGCCAAGACGCCTGCCTCGCCTAACAAGGAACGCCGCACCAGCTTCGGTGTCCATCCTACCGCGAGCAGTAGGCCCACCTGAGACGCCCGCCGCTCCAGCGTGAACAGAAACAGCAGTGCGGCAAAGATCAGCGCTGCACCAATGAGGAACATGCTGAGGCCAATGAACAAGCCGCCAAAGTCCACACTGCCCTTCGCTGCCGCTGAGGCTTCGCCTTTGAAGTCCCTCGGGCTGAGTCCGATGTCCGCCAGCGACAAACCCTCCGCGAGTTCTGTCTTCAAGGCCGCTTCGTCCTGGCCGCTGTTGGCAAAGCGAATCGATGTCAGTTCACCAAAGCGATTACCCCACAGTTTCTGACCATCCGCTAAGCTGATAAAGCCCTTCGGCGTGCCCTTATAGTCATCCCAATACTTTTCGTCCTTGTCGCGAATCTTCTTGGTATCCATCGGGATGCCGGGATCCCAGTCACGACAGTTGTCCACGTCGGACACCCCCGGGAAATCCGGTGTCCAAGCCCGTGTCACATTCGGATCGTCCATGGGGAGAATGCCACTGACCTGAAAGCTCGCCGTTTGCTCCTTCAGCTCGCGCCCGATGCCGACGATGAAGTAACGAATCTCCACGCGATCCCCCAGAGCCAGTCCATGGTCTTCCGCCAGCCATTGGGTAATCACGATCTGCCCGGGCTTCACCGCCAGCGCATCGGTCGCGGTAATCATCGAATAGGGTGTGCCTCCTTTGGCCGAAGTGATCCCATTCACCAGATACGTCAGCACCCCATAGCTGCCTTCCCGTTTCAGCAAATCGGTGGCGATGCTATCGTCCATAAAGACCCGATCCGTGCTCACCTCCCACTCCTTTCGCGGCCTATCCACAGTCTTAAGCTTGAGAGCGAAATCCCCCAACGTCTTGGCTTGCTCAAGAGCCGCAGATTCTGCGGTGAATTGAGGTGAGGCTGAAAGCAGCGTGTTGATCTTGCCCTCCATTTCCACCTGCGTTTGCAGATCGGCCAAAGGCACAAACACCGAATCGGGAGTGATTTGTGAAGCGACCAATTGGAAGGCCCCGAAATCCTCAGCACTCACAATGGCACCAACGGTTCGGCGCAGGGACACATCCTCGTTGGTATTGCCGGAGAGAGGCGCGTCGCGCGAGATGGCGCTGGGCCGCTCCAGACGCACCAGAATCGTATCGCCGATCTTCGCCTCCAGCTTTCTTGCCAGAGGTTCATTCAGGGCGACTTGGCCTTTGTCTAAAGCAATGACCTTGCCACTTGTGCTCAGCTTCCAGAAAGCTTCCTCCACCCCGAGCACCTGCGTGCCATTCACACGCACCTTGCCATTGGACGAAGCCGTGGAGCCCACCGCCATGATGGCTGGTGCAGCCTGAGCCTGCTCGGCTAGCGATTCCGTAAACCAGCGATCTCCCCCCAACACACCTGCGTGGATCCGGCCCAATCTCAGCTCTGCCACACGCCGTAGGCTCGCCCGCACGGAGTCCCCCACCAGCAAGGACCCGCTCAAGATGGCCGAGGCTAAAAAAGCCCCCAGCAGCAAGCCCAAATGCCCGCGCCAATAATGCCGCGCCGAGGAAAGGACGAAGGAGAAAAGTGACATGCAGCTAATACGTGCCTGCATGACGAAACCTGCGCAAGAACAGAGCGCAGAATGAGAGTTGGCGAAACTTATGAACCTTCTACAGGCTTATCTTCTGTACTCGCAGCCGAAGCTGAAGGCGGAAGTGGGTCCGTAGGCTTCGCCTTCTTGATCGCTGGTTTCCCCCCTGGGATGAAGCCGCCGCCACCTGACCAACCCCGTCCCTCGTTTTTAAGTTTAAAGGGACGTGGCGGACGATTGTTCTGTTTTTGACTCCTCATGGAACGTTGACGGTGGACTCGCCTCTACACTGGCCGACTGTCTGCATGCTGCCAAGCGCGAGATTCATTCCACATCCAAGTCAGCTTGAGCGGGCGAATCCCAGGGATGAATTCTTTCGCACTCTTTTTCCCGCATGGTCTCTGCCTGCTATCGCTGATCTCCCTGCTACCTGTCTCGGCCTTAGAGACCGACGCGCCTGCCCCTGCGGCGACTTCTGAAATCGAGGCAACGACTCGACTGCAAATCTTTTTGGATCGAGCCAACTTCGGTCCTGGAAAGATTGATGGTCGCTATGGGGGCTTCACTGAAAAGGCGCTCACCCTTTATCGTCAATCGCAAGGGTTGCCTGTGCTCAAAGCCGAGGATTCGGACTCGGCCAGTTCCAAGACCACAGAGAATGCACGCCTTCCTTTGCCCGATCTAACGGACATGAACTTGACCAAAATCTCGCCCGTCTTCATCGACTACCACGTGACTGAAGCCGACCTCAAAACCGTAGGTGAAGTCCCCTCGACCATTCCTGAGATCGCGAAACTGGACTGGATTCCTTATGCCAGCCTGAGCGAAGCCCTGGCGGAGAAGTTTCACAGCGACCTGGATTTCCTCAGGGAGCTCAATCCTGACAAGCTAGAGACCTTAAAAGTCGGCGATGTGATTCGGGTGCCGAATGTCGAGGCATTTGATGTGACCGCGGTTAAAGATATGCCTTTGCTCGATCTCATGGAACTCAGCCGTGAGGACTCTGAGGAGCCCAAGGAAAAGGAATCCCAAGCTGACTCCACCGAGCCCCCCCCACCTGCTGCCACGGATCTCGCCGTGAAGGTGGATACCTCTGACAGCATGCTGAAGCTCTTTGAAAAAGGCAAATTGGTGGCCGCCTATCCCGTGACGATCGGCTCTGAGCAGACACAATCGCCACAGGGAGAATGGAAGATTCGCGGTATCGCTCGCCTGCCCGACTTTCGTTATGACCGGTCCTTTCTCAAAACGGGTGAGCGTGGCGAGAAGACCTATCTCATCAAACCCGGACCTAACAACATGGTGGGTGTCGTCTGGATTGCTTTAAACAAACGCGGCATCGGGCTGCACGGCACGAGTGAGCCCGATACCATTGGCCGCAGCACCAGTCATGGCTGTGTGCGTCTTGCCAATTGGGACATCGTCCGCTTAGCCTCGAAAGTCCGGGCTGGTGTGAAGGTCTCCATCCACTGACGCTGAACAGGCCAATCAGCCTGCTCAGCTTAGGCCCCTTGTTTTTTCTTGGCAGGCTTGCTCGTTTTCGGAGCCTTCGTGCCGCTGCTACTGGAACTGCCGCGATCTGATTCCTTAATCTTCGCAAAAACCTTTTGGGCAAAGCTGGCTCGATCTTGGGCTGATTCATCTGGACGCTTTTCCATGTGGGATTTTAAAACGTCACGGAATTTGTTCCGCGCATCTGAAGACAGCGAGGCATACATCTCCTTGCCGTTTTCACCCAGTAGCGAGGAATACTTTTTCGGCTTCTTGCCATCGCTGCCTGCGAGCCGAGTCTTGCCCTCTTTCCCACCCTCGGGGTTCATGGACTGCCCATGGTAATGCATGGTAATCGTTTCCGGCCCCACCATCATTTCGATCTGGGTATTCGCCAAGTCGGTGCCTGCTGCTATACCCGTGAGATGCCACCCCAACTCATTCGGCTCTTCAAAGACCAAGATACTTTCCTTGGTCTTGGTATTAAAGACTGTCGCCACGGGACGTCCACCCACATAGGCCACGCCCGTGAGCTGCAACGTGTCTTCCAGACTGACGTAACGTGTGAAGGGAGACTCCGCCACCAGTGCATCCGCAAAGTTCGCCTCCAGGGGCTGCGGCAGATCCGGGTCAGTCTCTTGACCAAAGCAAGGACTTGATAAGCAATCCAACCCGACAAGGGCTAGGCACAGACAAACAACTCGAATCTTCATTCAAAGGGGGAATTGGCCATCAAACGCGCCCCCGTTCTGAGTCTATCATTCAATCACGACTCCTCATGATCATCCCCAGCGCAGCACGATCCACTGGCAATGTAGCAGTCGTCACAAATCCACACATCACCGATCTGATGGGCCTCCGCCTGCCCACAGCGATCGCAGCCGGGATTTGGAGGTGCTGGCTGAGGAGGTGGAGGTAAGGCATTCACAAAGTCATAATAACCAACTCATGAAGATTTCATGCGTGATCCTGAAAACAAAACGACGGCCCTGATAGGCCGTCGTCTGAAAATCGGATGACGTTGGCCCTATCCGCTAGCGCATTGATGGCGCAGCCTCGCGAAGCTTCGGCGGAGGGTTCACCCCCAAAAACACTTTTCTGAGCATCGGGCGGATCTTTTCATCGGTATGACCAAACTTGCTCAGGTCCATGCCACTTGCCTTGTATTCCACTCCACTCACCTTTTGTTGGTTTTGAAACAACTCGGCCTTAAAATACTTCAAATACATCGCCATGTCCCATTTCCAATTGGCGGTGAAGGTCATATACGGCTCATCAGTGGCAGGCGGAGCGTCCACCAATGTCGTGGCAATGCCCATGGCCTGCACCTGCTTCACCACTTCCGGCTGCATGCCTGACATGTGCAACTTGTCATTCTTCACAATGGCCAGCTTCGTCAGGGGAGGATTGGGAGCGCTTCCCGTATAGCGTGTGGAGTTACACTGACAAAGGATGGTGCAAAGGCTAAGGAGGGTGAGAATATTTTTCATCGGGACCCGCTTGTAGCCACATTGAGAAATTCCCTCAAGGACTCACTTGAAAAAGTTCGGACCCTTGCGCGAGACGTTCATGAATCCTCACCAACTTCTGCACCCATCTTACTTCCTCAGGCGCAAACCCATCAAAATATTCAATTTTCAAATCCTCAAACCGCATCCAACCCCCATAAACGCAGCAAAAACATCAATTTTCAGTTCAATAAAACACTAACAGATCGCCAAATACACTCAAAACAGCACATTTTCATTTGCGATTTTAATAATCGGCCACACAATAGCCCTCGAAATCGCAATTTTCACCTCACAACCACATGAGCACACCCCAAATGGATGGCGCACAGGCGCTAATCAAAACCCTGGCCGACCTCGGCATTGAGTATGTGTTCGGATATTCGGGCGGCGCAGCTATCCCGATTTTCGACGCCTTGGAAACCATGAAGACGAACATGAAGTTCGTCCTCGTGCGTCACGAGCAGGGTGCTGTCCACATGGCGGATGGTTACGCTCGTGCTACGGGTAAGCCTGCCGTGGTGCTGGTGACTTCTGGCCCTGGTGCTGGCAATACCATCACAGGCCTGATGACCGCGCAGATGGATAGCGTGCCGATGATCGTGCTCTGCGGTCAGACCGTGAGCTGGATGTTGGGTAAAGATGCCTTCCAGGAAGCCGACATCTTTAACATCACTGCCCCAGTGGTGAAGCATAACTACCTGGTGAAGGACACCAATGCGATCCCTCGCATTGCCCGAGAAGCCTATCACATCGCCACCACAGGTCGCCCAGGCCCCGTGCTGATCGACATTCCGAAAGACAAGAGCCAAGCTCCTTTCACGGGTGATTATGATGCCCCGATCGACCTTCCCGGCTACCATCCCGAAGAAGCTTTCAAGATCGACACCAAGAAGATCGAAGAAGCGGCTCACCTGATCTCCCAAGCCAAGCGCCCCGTGATCCTCGCCGGTCAGGGAGCGATGATCGCCCGCGCGGACAAAGAACTGCGTCAGCTGGCCGAAGGTCTGAACGCACCGGTGACCACCACCCTGCTGGGTAAAGGTGTCTTCCCAGAAACTCACGCGCTCTCCCTGGGGATGCTGGGTATGCACGGCACCGCCTATGCCAACAAGGCCATGGTGGAAGCTGACCTGATCCTGAACATCGGTTCCCGCTTCGATGACCGCATCATCGGCAAGCCGCACATGTTTGGCCGCAATGCCAAGATCATTCACATCGACATCGATGCGGCTGAGTTCAACAAGATGATCTCGGTGGACGTGGCCATCAAAGGTGATGCCAAGGCAGCGATCAGCGCTCTGCTTCCTCACATCGAGAAGCTGGAAACCACAAGCTGGTTGGAGACTCTGGAAGGCTACAAGAAGAAGTTCCCGCTCAGCTACAAAAAGCAGGGTGGTCTGCGCATGCAGCAGGTCATCGATGAGCTTTACACCCTTTCTAAAGGCAAGGCGATCGTCACCACCGACGTGGGTCAGCACCAGATGTGGGCCGCTCAGTTCTACAAGAACGATGAGAGCTACCACTGGATCAGCTCCGGCGGTGCTGGCACCATGGGCTTTGGTTTCCCTGCTGCCATCGGTGCCCAGCTCGCTTGCCCGGATAAACTCGTGGTCTCCATCTCCGGAGACGGCGGTTTCCAGATGACCTTGTTTGAACTGGCCACCGCAGCCATCCACAAACTGCCGATCAAGATCCTGGTGCTGAACAACAGCTACCTGGGCATGGTGCGCCAGTGGCAGGAACTGTTCTTTGAAAACCGGGAAAGCGGTGTGGACCTCGTGGGTAACCCTGACTTCGTGAAGCTGGGTGAAGCCTACGGCATCAAGGGCTGGCACATCCGCCGTCCTGCTGATGTGGAGCGCGTGCTCCAGCAGGCCCTCGACTACAACGATGGTCCCTGCATCATCGAGGCTGAGTGCATCAAGTATGAAAACGTGTTCCCAATGATCCCTGCCGGCGCTGCGCTGGAAGACATGATCATCGAAG
The DNA here is from genome assembly GCF_900167535.1 of Prosthecobacter debontii. NCBI lineage: Bacteria > Pseudomonadati > Verrucomicrobiota > Verrucomicrobiia > Verrucomicrobiales > Verrucomicrobiaceae > Prosthecobacter > Prosthecobacter debontii. The sequence continues at coordinate 35,487 of NZ_FUYE01000004.1, read as the reverse complement.
CACCGAAGCATAAGATGGAAAAGCCTACCGGTTCCACGTGATTCAGTGAGGCGGGCACTCGCCTGCCCGCCTTTCCCCCACATGAAGCTCAACACCGTCATCAAAGGCGACGCGCTCAAACAGCTGAAGAAGCTCCCTGATGCGTTTGCCCAGACGGTGATCGCCGACCCGCCTTACTACAACGTCCTCGAAGATGAAGCCTGGGACACTCAATGGAAAACTCCCGAAGCCTACCTCGCCTGGTGCGAGCAATGGGTGGATGAGTCCATGCGCGTCCTCCGCGATGACGGCCTCTGCTTCATCTTTGGCCAGCTAGGTAAACGCGAGCACATCTTTCTCCACCTCATGTCCCGCCTCACCCAACAGCATCGGTTTCATGATCTCATCATCTGGGATCGTGCGGTCGGCTACAATGAGCGGCGGGACAGCTTCACCCCTCAGTATGAGATGATCCTCGTGCTGAGAAAAGGTGAGGAGGCCAAATTCATCAAGGATGCCGTGCGCATTCCTTATGATGCGGAGACGATTCACGCTTACCTCCGGGATCCTCGTTACAAAGATCTCAAGGCGCGTAAAAAGCATCTCAACAAAGGTAAGTTTGCCACCAACATCCTGCGCGTTCCCAGTCTCAAAGGCTTGAGCAAGGAAAAGGTCGGCCATCCCAGTCAAAAGCCGCTTCGTCTCATTCGTAAGCTCGTCGCCTGCAGCACCGAGGTCGATGATGTCGTGCTAGACCCCTTTCTCGGCAGTGGCACCACCGCCGTCGCCGCAGAGATGCAAGGCCGCCGCTGGCTCGGCATCGAGGCCAGCCCGACCTACGTCAAGATGAGTCGTCAGCGCCTCAAAGCCCGCGTCAAAGCCGCCTAGCTTAGCGTTATTCCTTCAGTTCCCTTCCCTTCGTCCATTTCAGAAACAAACAGCACAGCAAAGTCCCATGAGCGACCGCATCCCAGCCACCACGGATAAAAAGCCCGCCCCCCAGGCCGATATCATCAACATCCACACGCTGAGCGTGTATGTGAACAACCAGCCCGGCGTTCTCGGCCGTATCTGCGCGGTTTTCAGCCGTCGTGGTTTCAACATCGAATCCCTCGTGGTGTCCCAAACCCGGGACCCACGTTTCAGCCGCATGACCATCGGCATCAGCGGTCATCCAGAAGGCCTGCACCAGATCATCATGCAGGTGAATAAGCTCATCGACGTGATTCACTGCGTAGAGCATACCGACCGCGACGCCGTGGCTAAGGAACTGGTGCTGATCAAAATCGCCGCCGGTCCAGAGCAGCGCACCGAGATCCTTCAGATCGTGGAGCATTACGCCGGCAAAACCGTGGATCTCCAGGACGACAGCCTCATCGCCATGATCACCGGCAACACCGATAAGCTTGATGCCGCCGTTCGCCTCCTGAGCAAATTCGAGATCGTTGAGACCGTGCGCACAGGTAAAGTGGTGATGGCTCGTGGCCTTGAAACCACCTAACCATGAGTTAGGCCACAAAATCGTTTGTCGCTTCGAAAGGGACTCGCCTCACAGGCGAGTCCTTTTTCTTTGATTTCATCGGGCTCAAAACCCCTGCGTCACCTCCTGGACGCTGTAGAAATACCGGGTGAAGTGAAACACCACAGGGGCGGCAAAACAGAGAGAATCCAGGCGATCCAAAACCCCTCCGTGCCCAGCAATGGCGTGCCCCCAATCCTTCACGCCGACGTCGCGTTTGATGGCGGACATGACCAGACCGCCGAGGAACCCCATGACCACCACTAGGGCCGCCATTCCACCAGCCTGAAGTGCGGTGTAAGGGGTAGCCCAATGCAGGAGGGCACCGATAGCCACTGTGCTGAGGCCACCACCCAGCAGACCTTCCCAGGTCTTATTCGGACTCACACTTGGGGCGATCTTACGCTGTCCACAGGTCTTACCCCATACATATTGGAGCACATCACTGATCTCCACCACGATCACGAACCAGAACAGCAACTTGGCATTCTGGCCCGCATAGTCTTTGAGATCCAGCATGAGCAGTCCCGGCGCGTGACTCACCAAATACACGCAGATGAGAAGGCCCCATTGGATCTTGGCCGTGCGCTCTAGAAAGCGTTCGCAATCCCCCGCCAGTGCACTGCGCATGGGCACGAAGAGAAAGGCATAAACCGGCAGGAAGATGGAAAACATGCCATACCAGCCATCCAGCAAATACCAGTAATGCAGGGGAGTAATGACGAAGAATACCCAGAACAGCGTGCGGTGATCACCAGGTTTGGTCGGCGTTAGCGTGATGAACTCCCTCAGCGCCATGAAGGACAGAAGACCAAATAAAACGGTCGTCCCCGTCTTACCGATCAAAACGGCCAAGGTAAAAATGATCACCATGCCCCACCAGGCTCGCGTGCGGGCCATCACATTTTCCAGCGTCGCCTTCGCACCTTCCGTCTGCGCGCGCCGTTTTAAGAGGCGCCCGAGCACCGACGCCACCACCAGGACACCGACCACGCCGGTGATGAGCCATACAAGTTCGCGATCCAAGTTCATAAGGGTTCAGGTCAGTCAATCAAATCACTCGGAATCCATGCAGACTCCTCCTTCATATCAGCGGCAATTCTCTCGCAAACAGATCACAGATTGCCTCGCCCGCTCTAAAAAGTCCGGTTTCGTCTCTCCGGCTTCCAGTCGAATCGGAGCACCGAAAACCAGACTCCCCAGCAGGGGGGCGGGCAAGATCTCGCCCTTGGGTAAGATGCGGTTCAAATTCTCCATCAATACCGGCACCAACTCCACCTCAGGGCGCCGCCGCGCTAGGTGATAAAGGCCCGCCTTGAAAGGCTGCGGGTCAGGGCTGGTCTGGCGTCCGCCCTCGGGGAAAATAATCAGGGAGTGATCCTCACCCATCGCCTCCAGCATCACATCCAGGGGATTGCAGTCCGCCGTAGGTCGTTTCCGCTCGATCAAGACCGCTCGAAAGACCTGCTGAGCCAACCAGGGACGGAGCTTCCCCACACTCCAGTAGTCATGAGCGGCGACCATCCGGGTTTTTTGCCGAAGTAAGGGGGGCAGGCTTGCCCAGAGAAGCGGCCCGTCCAGATTGCTGGTGTGATTGGCAAAATAGATGCGCTGGCGAAGTTCCGGACCACAGCCGTGCCAGCGTGCGAGAGCCCCCGTCGCGAGGCGTAAAGAACCAGCGATCAAGCCTGAAATCATTAGCCGAATTCAATCTCCAAGCCCGTGACTCTGCAAGACCGAAGTGTATCCGAACACCGAGCAGTTCACATGAACCTGCAACCGCCTCTTGCATTCGTCTCGCAATCAGGCTAGGTGCCCAAGTTTCCCATTTAATGAAAGCAATCCTGGCACTCGAAGACGGACGGTATTTTGAAGGCGAATCCTTTGGCGCACCCGGCACACGCACGGGCGAAATCTGCTTCAATACCTCCATGTCAGGGTATCAGGAAGTTCTGACGGACCCGTCCTACCGTGGCCAGATCGTGGCGATGACGTATCCGATGATCGGTAACTACGGGGTCAATCCGCTGGATGATGAGAGCAATGAGCCTCATGTGCGTGGGTTCGTCGTCGAAGAACTCTGCGAGGTGCCCAGCAACTGGCGCAGCAGCCAGTCTCTCGATGCCTACCTGAAGCAATACAACATTCCCGGGATTCAAGGCGTCGATACCCGCGCCCTCACCAAGCACCTGCGCACCCTGGGTGCCATGCGCTCCGTCATCACCACCGAGGTCGGCACCGTGGCGGAAGCCGTCAAACTGGCTCAGGAAAGCGCCCCAATGTCGGGCAGTGATTTCGTCAAAGAAGTCACCACCCCCTCCATCTATCAGTGGGACCCCGAGAGCCAACTCAGCCGCCAATGGGATATCCCCAGCCCGAGTCAGAACCGCGAAGGTGGTGCTGAAGGAGCCTTCCATCCCCTGCCCGACGCACGGTATCACGTCGTGGCTTATGATTTCGGCATGAAGCGGAACATCCTGCGCGGTCTTCGCCAGAGCGGCTTCCATGTCACGGTCGTGCCAGCCGGCACTTCGGCCGAAGAGGTCCTGGCCCGCAATCCCGATGGCGTTTTCCTTTCCAACGGCCCTGGGGATCCAGGCGCTTTGGGCTACATCCATGAGGAAGTCCGCAAGCTGATCGGCAAGAAGCCTGTCTTTGGCATTTGCCTCGGCCACCAGATCCTCGGCCACGCCTACGGTGGTAAGACCTTCAAACTTAAGTTTGGTCACCGGGGGGGCAACCAGCCTGTGAAAGACCTCCGCACCGGTAAGGTCTCCATCACCAGCCAAAACCACGGCTTCGCTATCGATCCAGCTAGCTTGCCATCCAATGTCGAGGTGACACACATCAACCTCAACGACGGCACCGTCGAAGGCATGCGCCATCGCGAAGCCCCCGTCATGAGCGTGCAGTATCACCCCGAAGCTGCTCCTGGCCCGAACGATGCGAAGTATTTCTTCGATGAGTTCGCCAAGCTGATCGATAACGCGGATTAACCTGTCCCACGTTCATTGTCTAAGACAGCTGTACTCTCCTCTATTGAGGTCGAATTCACGCGCTCATTGAACGAGCTGTGAGGGCCAGGCGTGCAGCTTTGCTCTAGAGACATCATCACGGTATCGGGACGAGCGACAAGATCATCACTTCGTCAGCAGTATAATTCCAAAGCCTTGCTTACCTTCGACGTTTTAGCTTCGTCCAAGGTCGTCGCTTTGAATTTCTCTGCCCGTTATGAAGTCGCTCCTTTGTTTGCTTCTCCTTCCGCTCTCGCTCCACGCGGGTCGCTTTCCTGAAAAGACGCCTGATTCTCCAGGTGCCAGGATGCTGGATGGCTACATGCGGCAACAGACCGCGGAGATTGAGGAAGCCGGCGGACTCAAGGACATTCAAACCGTCGAGGACTGGCAGCGCAAAGCCCCTGAATACCGGAAACAACTGGCGGAGATGCTCGGCCTGGAGCCGATGCCAGAACGCACACCGCTTCAAGCAACTAAAACTGGGGAACTGAAGGGGGATGGTTATGTCATCGAAAAGATGCATTTCCAGGCCGTCCCCGGCTACTATGTCACGGCCAATCTCTACCTGCCTGATAAGGTCGAAAAACCACTCCCCACGATCCTCTATGTCTGCGGCCATGCCGTGGTTGAAAAGGATGGCGTGCGCTTAGGCAACAAAACGGGCTATCATCATCATGGTATCTGGTTTGCCCGTCACGGTTATGCCTGCCTTATCATTGATACCGTCCAGCTCGGGGAGATCCGTGGCGAACATCATGGCACCTATAGCAAAGGGCGCTGGTGGTGGATGTCACGTGGTTATACGCCCGCGGGCTTGGAAGCTTGGGCCAGTATTCGCGCGTTAGATTATCTGGAAACCCGCCCTGAAGTGGACAAAACCCGCTTCGGTGTCACAGGACGCAGTGGTGGCGGAGCTTACTCCTGGTGGGTGGCCGCTCTGGATGAGCGCATTAAAGCGGCCGCGCCCACGGCAGGCGTCACTACCATGCGCAATCATGTGGTGGATGGTTGCATCGAAGGCCACTGCGACTGCATGTTCTATGTGAACACCTACCGGTGGGACTATGATCGCATGGTCGCGTTAGTAGTGCCGCGTCCGTTGCTCATCTGCAACACCGACAAGGACGATATCTTTCCTATCGACGGCGTCTTCAACATCTATCAAAACGTTCGTCGAATCTATTCTTTGTTAGGCCAAGAAAAGAACATTGGCCTGCAGATCGCCGAAGGTCCCCATAAAGACCTCCAGCCGCTGAACACGGGCGCCTTCCATTGGTTCGAGTGTCATCTCAAAGGAGCCGACCCGATGGCCGTGCTGGACGAAGGAGCCAAAAAATCTCTGCAGCCTGAAGTTTTGAAGGTCTTTACCGAACTGCCCAAAGACGAGAAAAACACAACCATCGACCAAACCTTCGTCGCGAAGGCCGCCCCCCCTACACCACCCGCGAATGCCGAATCGTGGGACAAACAACGGCAAAGCTGGATGCAATCGCTGACTGAAAAAGTCTTTGCAGGATGGCCTCAAACCTCCACCGCAGTCCCACTTACCAAAGACAACAGTTTGGAAAACGAAGGGCTTCAGATGACAGCTTATGACTTCAATCCAGATTCGTCTTTCCGTCTGCGTCTCCACCTCGTGCATCGCGCCGGACTGCGAGCTGAAGATCTCGAACTCGTCGCGCTCAATGTCTTGGATCAAGACGGCTGGCAGGACTTTCAAAAAACCTACGGCAGCAAGTTCGCCTCCTTATTTGAAGGCCCCCGAGCCGAACAAAGCGACGAGGCCGCCTTGGCAAGCGAGAAGAAAATGTTCCAAGCCTTCAAGTGGGGCATGGCCTATGTATGTCCACGCGGCATCGGTCCCACGGAATGGATAGGCAGTGTCAAAGCTCAGACCCAACGCCTGAGACGCTTTTATCTCCTCGGTCAAACGCTGGATTCCATGCGTGTCTGGGATGTACGTTGTGCCATTCAAGGCCTCAAGCAAATCCCTGGTATGGACAAGACGCCGCTTTGGCTTCAAGCCCATCGCGATATGGCCGTTCATGGCGTTTACGCTTCCCTGTATGAAGACGGCATCACCCGACTGGATCTGCACGATGTGCCCACCAGCCATGAGCAGAGCCCAACCTATCTGAATGTGCTCAAGGTCCTTGATGTGCCGCAAGCGATCGCTATGGCCGCCAGCAAAACTCGAGTGATCCTCTACTCTGCGGATGATGCGGCTTGGGCTTACCCGAATGCCACCGCCAAGAACCTCCAGTGGAGCAACAAGCAGTGGCAGATACGTAAACCGGTGAATTGAGTCACCTCATTCAGTCCACCAAGTAGGGCCGATTTGATCTCGGGCGATGGGTTGACGCTTTTGAACTGTTGGCTCATGTCCCCACTCGATTCCAGCTGTTTCAGGAATACCCAGCTCCTTTCCGAACAATTGGTTATCCTTCCACGTGATGCCAGACAGATCACACCTTACCTCCACCACCTGTGCTTTGGGGCAATACACTCGATTTGCCTCGAATGTCGTGTCCAGGGGAGGGAGGTTAGGTACTCCTGGCACTTTATCCCCCTCCAATCCGATCAAGATCGGATGCTCACAATCCACCAGGGTGTTGTTTTCAATGCGCGCCCGCTTCACCTGGAAATAGCCATTGGCCGGAGAATCGGGTAACCCCATCATGAAAGTGATCCCGCAACGCACTTCATCACCCGTCAGACTCTCGAGGTAGTTGTTCTTCACCACGTGATCTTCTCCAATCACCCGGATACCGCCAGTTCCTTTAGCTCCATTGCCAAAGAAAGCATTGCCATCCACCGTGCAACCATTGCCATGACGAAGCGTCAAGGTGCCGCTGACTTCCACAAAGGAGTTGTCCTGATAGAGATTGCTGCAGGACTTGTTCGAGATGCATTCAGCCTCGCCATTGCATTTCACGAAGAGATTCCTCCGCACAATGCAGTCCGCTCTTTGCATGGATGTTTTGCTATCGCCGACACGAATGGTCTCACCCCCGTTTTTACCCAACTTCTCACGTGGACCGAAATAGTTTTCCTCGATCACATGCCGTCCCACATTCTTATCCCCCAACCACACAACGAGGGTCGTGCCCTTGGTTAACTTGCCCTGAAACAGGCAGTGATCGACACGATTGCTTTCCCCATAGAGCCCGACCCAGCGAGATTCCTTATCCTCTTTGCTCCCCACATCTGAATTCAAAGTCACGGCACATCCTGTTAGGCGACAGTTCGATGCCAGAGTCTTTGAATCAATGCGAAACTCGAGGGTGTCACCCACCGACGGATTCGGGTCCTGAAACCAAAGTCCTTCCACGATCAAATATTCCCCACCGATGCGTAACGCCGAGGCACCTGTAAAAATGGTTTTCCCTGGCACCTTAGCCCGCAGGGTGATCGGAGCATCCACAGTTCCTTTCCCTTTAAACTTCACCACGGTATCCGGCCACTCGCCTTCTCTAAGCACGATGCGATCTCCAGGTTGCGCAGCTTTAATCGCAGCCTCCAATCCAGCCGGGTTTGTTACAACGACATCTACCGCCTGAAGGATGAGAGGTAGACCGAGCAAAAGGGAAATGAAGCGCATCATAGGTGCAAAGACCGAGGACCATCAAAGCGGGTCCTGCCAAAAAGGGAATCAAAAAAGAAAAAGGCGGAACCCTTGGGGAGTTCCGCCTTTTGGCTACAAACACCTAACTGAATCAAAATCAGGCCGCATCTTTCTTGGGCGCGTCAGCCTCCTTCTTGGGAGACTCTCCTTCGAATTCTGGGCGCTCCTTACCTGGAGCTTTGTCACCATCTTGTGAAGGGGGACGGCGGAAGCCGCCTTCACCACCGCCATCGGGCCCTCGACGGGGACCACCTTCACCACCAGGGCGCCGATCTCCGTCACCTGGACCACGTCCGAAGCCTGGCCCCCCCTGCCCGCCTGGGCCACGCATCATATTGCGGATCCGCTCCATTCCAGCTCGCATCTCGTCTTTGGTGAGTTTGCCATCGGCATTTTCGTCCACCCGAGAAAAGCGAGTTTCGATCTCCTGTTTGGAGAATTCCACATACTCTTCTTTGCTGACGGAACCATCTGCGTCTTTATCCATGCGGCCAAAGATTTCGTCCATGGGTGGGCCGCCGGGGCCTCCTGGAGGGCCACCTTCTGGACGACGCCCGCCTTCGGGGGGTTGTGGGCGCTCTCCATCAGGTCTTGCTCCTCCCTCGGGAGAGCCGCCCGGTGGACGGCGGAAACCACCTTCCTTGCCCTCCCCATCGGGCCGACGAAAACCGCCACCTTCACCTGGGCGCCCACCGCGCATGCCTTCCCGCATCTTCTCTGCCACGGAGGCCATTTCAGCCTGGTCCACGTAGCCATCGCTATTCGTGTCCATGCGGGCGAAACGCTCGTCGTTTCCTTCGCGCTGAGACATCGCACCAAATTCTTCCTTGCTGATCTTGCCGTCACCATTGGCATCCGCCCGCTTCAAAAACTCGGCGAGACGGCCACCGCCGCGGCCTTCGCCTTCAGGAGGCGGACCTTTGGGGGCACCTTCTTGAGCGAAGGCAAGACTGGCGCTCAGAGAGAGTAGGCCCAGGAAACAAAAAGGGGTCTTGGATGATTTCATAGTTGGATAGGCTGAGTGTTATCGACAGCACTCACTCCAACCCAGAAGGCTCAAATCGGTTGCGCAACCTTTCAAAAAAAATCGTCCTCTCATTGAACGATACTTCTCACCTCGCCTTTTTGAAGACGTGTGATCAGCACCTGCCCGTCCGCAATTTCATCCGCGTCGCGCAATACCCTGCCCTCTTCATTGGTTGTGTAGGAAAAGCCTCGAGCCAGGATCGATTCAGGACCGAGATTGCGGAGCACATCCGTGCGTGCTTTCACTCGATCTTCGAGTCGGTCTAACCGATGAATCAGTTGCTGTTGCAACCGTTGAGCTTGCTGCGCCACCCGATGCTCAGACTCACTCAAAAGCACGCGCGGATGATGAGCCATCAGCACTTGCTGCCGCTCAACGAGCTGATCCAGTAGGTCTTGCAAGCTCAGCCTCGAGGCATCTTTCATCCGATACTCGATGTCATCCGCCGTCTGCTCAGCGGCTTGGAGCTGATGCTCGGGTGCCGTCTTCAAAGCACCGCGAGCCATGAAATCCAAGACCTGCTCATGATGCGTGAGCGTGTAGTCCATACGCGAGCTGATCTGTCGAGACAGCGACTCGAAATGCCTCATCAGTTCCGCGCGATCTGGAGCCAACAGCTCCGCTGCCGCACTGGGTGTAGGCGCACGCAGATCGGCGACAAAATCGGCAATCGTGAAATCAATTTCATGCCCCACGGCTGAGATCACAGGAATCCGTGAGTCAAAGATAGCCCGCGCGAGAGACTCTTCATTGTAGGCCCAGAGATCTTCTATGCTACCGCCGCCCCGTCCGATCACGATCGTGTCCGGTTGTGGTATCCCGTGCCGCTCAGCTTCATTCAGGACTCTCAATGCCTGAATCGTTTCTCGTTCCACGCCTTGGCCTTGGACCCGCACCGGATAAACCATGACGTGAATCCATGGAGCCCTGCGAGTCAAGATATTCAGCATGTCCTGAATCGCCGCCCCCGTGGGTGAGGTTACAAGCGCCACCACACGCGGATATTTGGGGATGGCTTGCTTGTGCTCGGCATCGAAGAGCCCCTCTTCATAGAGACTCTTTTTCAAAGCCTCAAACCGGGCCTGGAGGCTTCCCTGGCCCTTCATTTGGGCCTGCTTCACCACCATCTGATACTGACCACGTGCTTCATAGACGGAGATAGTTCCGTAGAGCTGCACCTGCGCCCCTTCCGTCAGCCTCACCCCTGTACGGGCCGATCCGCGAAACATCACACAGGCAAGCTGAGCACCGGCATCCTTCAGGGTGAAATACTGATGCCCGCTACTCTGGAGTCGATGATTGCTGATCTCCCCCTCCACCCACACGCTGCCGATGCGGCCCTCCAACACATCGCGAATCTCACGCGTGAGCTGGGTGACGGAGAGGACATCTTCAGGTTCGGTCATGTTCTCGTGTCTCTAGCGTGGCCCCGCTCCACTGCCAGCAAGAAAATAGCTGGATTAAAACCGCCCCATAAAAAAGCTCCACACCGCACCTGCAGTGCCGAGCCAGCAGCGCCCCACTTCGATCAATCCCAATCCTGGCGTCGGCGAGGCGGCAATGAACAACCCAATGATCAACATCACATTCACGAGAAAGATGAGCAGCATAGAAAAGAACTCGCCATTCCGCTGCAGGTCACTCTGCTCGATCACCACCGTCTTCCAGGTGAAGGTGGCATGAAAGCACCACGTCAGGCCGAGTAAGATGTAGAAAAACCAGACGGGTTTAAAACGCAGCGCCGTTTCTCCCAGAGAGAGGTGATGCATGCCGTGGAGATTCCATACCATCCCAGCGACTCCAAAAAGGATGAGCACGACCAATGAATAAAAGGGCAAGAGGTAAGGAGCCAGGGTGATCCAGGTGTTCGACTTATTCGTCTCCACATAGCCTCCGGTCGCGGAGAAGTCCCAATCCAAAATCTTTCCACCGAAAGCGCGTGCCACCAAGAGATGACTCACTTCATGGCCGAACACATAACTCCGAACAGGACGCCAACCTGTGACATACCCCACCGTCCAAGCCACGGCTCCGATCATGAAAAATATCACCTCCTCGGAACGCCAGAACTCCAGTCGGAACACGGCACGCGATAGCATTTCTACCAGCGTCAGCGCTGTCACCAGTCCCAGGGGAAATAACAACAGCACCGCGATCAATCGCTTCAGTTTTTTGATTTTCTCATGCTTCTGGATTTTCGGGTGCCTCTTCAAAGTGGTCAACGCCGAGCGATCTGCCCGACGTTGCACTCGTTCTTTAGTGCTGGCACGGAAGGTGTTCTGTGACATGGAGAATTTGCATTTATTTAGCAAATGTTAACATTTTAACAATCAAAGATGTTTATATGTGTAGAACTATGGGGTATAACTTTTATTGTCGTACCGCCTGACATCTCATCAGTTCATGAAATTCTAGTTTTTTTAAACAATCACTAAACCTCACTTGTCGAGAGGCTCGTGGTCGGCGATACTTTTCTTATTCCTGAGAAATTCCCTCTGATTCTTTCATGACCCCGGATGTGCTCCAGTTCCAGTGCAGTGCGTGCAAAACCGTGCTCACCGTGCCAGCCCAAATGGCAGGAGTCACGGGCCCCTGCCCCGTCTGCGGACAGACCATCACGTCTCCCAGCGCGCCACCATCCGCGACGGCAGTTCCTGCATCCCTCTTTAGTAGCCCGACCCCGCGCCAGAGTCCGCCCCCGGCTTCTCCACTCGGCTCGTCATCCCCCGCCACTACGCCTCCGTCTCTCGCCAGCTTGAATCCGGTCATGCCGATGCCGCATTCGATTGCGCAGCATCTGAGTCCCATAGGGATGACACCACCCTCATCACCGCCGGCGAGTATGCCGCCAAGTCAGAATCCTGCCCCCGCCATAAGTGGGGGTGGCTTTTTTGGCGGATCGGCACCAACGGCGCCGGAGCCTCCCTTACCGCCCGCTCAACAGCCAGGGCTCGGGCAGACGTTGCTTGGAGGCTTGCCCTCCATGCCTCCCACGCATGGTCTCTCGACGGCACCCACAGCTTCAGGGAACACAGGCCTCTTACCACCGCGACGTGCTGAGGGAGTGCCTCCTCAAACCGGGAATTCACAGCCGTCCGCAACGCCATGGGGCGGCGGAGCATCAGTTACCCCACCCGCAGGCATGCCGCCCTCCGGCTTCGGCGCTCAGCCACCTGCTGTAGGGTCCCCCCTCTTCCCATCCTCCCCTGGAGGCGCTTCCGTCATGCCGCCAGGGGGTGACTTTGCTGGCCTCAGCCCAGGCGGACAGGGCTCGCCACTCTTCCCCTCGCGCACAGGTGGTGCCCCTTCCCACAGTTCTCTGATTCCGGGTTCCCCCACCCTGCCTACGCTCGGAGCGCATGGCGGTGCAAATCCACCGCAAAATTCCCTCTTGGCCCGCGACGTGCCTGCGGCGGCCCCATCTTCCAGCGCAGCCCCCGGAGCTCTCAAGCTGCCAGAGACACCCTCGGAATCCTCCTCAGGCCAGCCCTCTTTCACGCCACGAGCCATCAAGCGGCCTAAACGCGGTTCGAACATCTTCATGTTCGCTCTCGCTGTTCTTTTTCTTGGAGGATTCGTGGCCGCCGCAGGGTGGATGTTCCGGGAGCCGATCATGCAAGTGGTGAATCGCTACATGCCGGCTAAGAACAAGCCCCTGGAGATCAAGCTCCCAACGCCGGACCCGAGCCCTATGACGGCCAGTTCCGCAGAACCCGCCCCTAAATCGGTTACCGCATCCTCCCCAGACACTCCGTCCCCGTCAGTTTCAGATCCCAAAACGGCCGATACGGCCCCAGCTCCCAGGTCTTCGTTTGATCCCACTCAGCCGAAGCCACCTCGTGCAGAACCAGCCTCTCCTGAAGAGATCGCCGCTCTTCAAGGGAACTCCGCCGCCACGCAGCCCCCCAACGCTACTTTACCGAAGCCCGCAACACCCTCCGGCCCGCTCGCAGGCACTCCGCCCAAGGCCATGTCATCAGCATTACAAAACAATGCAAACGACTCGGAAACCACAGCCAACGTGACGCCACCTTCATCCGCGACTCGGGAGTTAAAGATTGAAGTCACTGATGAAGCTAAACCGGCAGCTGATGCCCTCATGCGCTTCCTCACCGCGAAGGATCTGCAAGAGCGCCTGAAATACACCCTCGCCGCCGACATGATGAAACCCCTCATGGAGCGCTATTATCAGGCCCAGCCCTCCGGCCCCGTGCGGGTGGATGCCGTCGGCCTCGTTCGCTTTGATCCCAAACCCCAGATCGGCGGGGGAGCCCATGCCGTCTTCGGGGTGGAGAGTCGTGGTTGGGAATACCCCGTTCCAGTCATGCTAGAAGAAACTAGCAAAGGCTTCCAAGTGGATTGGCTGTCCTTCGTGGAGTTCAAAGACCGTCTATTGGAAAAGTTCTTTGAAGGGTATCAAGAAGGCACGGCTCGATTCCATGTGGGCATCACACGGACCCACTACTTTGAGGACAAGGTGCCCAATACGGATAATAAAGATGCTTTCCGCATCGGGCCTGCCCCACCAAACCCTTATCTCACGACCATCTTCGTTGAAAAAGACTCCCAACTCGGTCGCGATCTCCGGGATCGTATCCCTTGGGGAGCGCAAGTCTGGGCCATTGTGGATCTGGAATGGGTAAAACTAGGTACTCAGCAGTGGGTCCAACTGGCCAGCGTGCCTCAGCTCAATTGGTATTCCGTCCCAAGCGAGAAAAAACCTAAATCAGGAAAGACCTCCGAATTGCCCAACGAAGTTCAACGGGCCGTTCCAGTAGGGCGTTGACTCATCGGGATTGGCCTCTGTTTCGTGCCCATGAAGGCCACCTTTAACAGAAGCATGGTCAGCATAACCAAAAACAATGAAAGCCTGTCAGCCTCCTTGACAGGCTTTTTTTATCGCAGACATTCCCCGCGTTCGATGAATTTCGTTTCTGCCATCTCCATGTCGATCCTTCCGATCATTATTGGGCCCTCATCAGGGCAGGCCTAAACGTGCATCATTGATCTCCAAACGCCGTTTCAATCCGCCGCCCTGAGTTTCACCGACTCGGGGCTTTTTTGTTTATCCCCCCACATGCCATGAATCCAGATCCCCATGCCGCTCCATCCTCCGTCTCGCTCTCCGAGATCATGACCGCACGTCTGCGTCTGAATGGAGCCATCATTCGGACGCCCTGTGTCGAGTCCTCTGCACTCAGCGATCTGACCGGCATGCGCATCTTCTGCAAACAGGAGCATCTGCAACGCACAGGCAGTTTTAAAGAACGCGGGGCTCGCAATGCCCTGGCTCAACTGACGCATGAACAAGCCAAACGCGGTGTCATCGCCGCCTCCGCAGGAAACCACGCTCTTGGCCTCTCCTGGCATGGACAATCCCTCAAAGTCCCCGTCACCGTCGTGATGCCACGCTTTGCCCCTTTGGTCAAAGTGTCGCGCTGCCGTCAATTCGGCGCCCAGGTGATCCTGCATGGCGATACCTTTGACGAGGCACGTGCGGAGGCCAATCGCTTGGCGGAGGCGGATCAACTGACCTACATTCATCCTTTTGACAATCCGCAGGTCATCGCAGGTCAAGGCACCATGGCTTTTGAAATCCTGGAGCAAGTGCCCGATGCCGAAGCCATCCTTGTGCCTGTGGGTGGGGGCGGCCTGCTGGCGGGTGTTGCGACGGTGCTCAAGGCGCTTAAACCGGATCTGCAAATCATCGGTGTCGAGCCTGCCCATGCGGCCTGCTTCGCGGCAGGTAAGGCGGAGGGCAAACCCACTCGCATCACCACACGTTACACGTTGGCGGATGGTCTTGCCGTTGCGGAAGTGGGAAAACACACTTTGGAGATCGCCGCACCTCTCGTGGATCGCATGGTCTTGGTGGGTGAAGAAGAACTGGCGCTCGCCATGCTGCGGTTGGCGGAGCTCGATAAATGCGTCATCGAAGGTGCCGGAGCCGCAGGTCTCGCCGCATTGCTCGGCAACCATTTGCCCGACTTGAAAGGCAGACGCGTCGTCTTGCTGCTCTCAGGTGGCAACATCGATCCCCTCGCCCACAGCCGAGTCATCGAGCGTGGGCTTGCCGCCGATGGCCGCATCTACCGTTTTGATGTGCTCATCAGTGACCGCCCTGGGGGCTTGGCGCACCTTTCCTCGGTGCTTGCAACAGCCGGGGCCAATGTGACGGAGATCGTCCACAACCGCACTTTCTCAGGACCTGATTTATCACGCGTCCATGTACTCTGCACGGTGGAAACGAGAGATCGTGAGCACATTGCCGAGGTGCAGCGCCTGCTCAGCGAGAACGGTGTTGAAATCGCTTCGCCGAGCAAATCCATGCTCCCTGCTTAAGACGGTTTCAAAGTAATTTGAGCCGAGAGCGATTTCTGATGACCTCCTTTTCAGAAATCGCTTTTGCATCCAGACATCGGCGCAAGCATGGGTGGGAATCGTGCGTTGTTTCCATCCTTTTATGCTGTTCCGTTTGTTGCTCACCACCACTCTGCTCGCCACCTGCGCTTTGGCAGAGCCTGTCTCCCTGTTTGATGGCAAAACCTTCAAAGGTTGGGAAGGCGAGACCTCCAAAGTCTGGCGCATTGTGGATGGCACCATCGTCGGTGGTTCTTTGGAAGGAAATCCACAGAACGAGTTCCTCGCCACTCGGAAGCAATACCGCAACTTCCATCTCAAACTAGAATACAAGCTGGTCGGCACAGAAGGCTTTGTGAATGGCGGCGTGCAGTTCCGTAGCACACGCATCGAGAACCCACCGAACGAAATGATCGGTTATCAAGCGGACATCGGCGCCGGTTACAGCGGTTGTCTGTATGACGAATCCCGCCGCAAAAAGATGCTGGCCACCGCCGTGAAGGAAGTCATCGAACGCGCGGAGAAGCCCGGCGAGTGGAACACCTATGAAATCATTGCTGAGGCCGAACGCATTCGCCTCGTCGTCAATGGCGTGAGGACGGTGGATTACACCGAGCGTGCACCCGACATTGCCCCCAAGGGCTCCATCGCTCTCCAGATTCATGGCAAATGCAAAGCGGAAATCGCCTATCGTAACATCACGATTGAAGAGCTGCCGGATGCCCTCGTCCCGGGGGAGAAAGAAATCATGAATCGCTTTGGCAATCCCGAAGCAGGCACGACGGCCCACCAGCCTTTTAAAGACGGACAGTTCGTTCCTGAAAAAAGCGAAGTCATCGTGATGACAGGCCAGACCAACTTCGTCCGTGAACAGAAGTCCGGCGACCTGGAAAGCGTGCTCACTCAATCTCTCTCGGCCAAGGAGCCGCGCTTCCGCAGCATGGCCTGGGAAGGCGATACCGTTTATGAGCAGTGGCGCGATCTGAACTTCGGAGATTGGAAAGCTCAACTGCAAGCGACCGATGCAGGCATCGTCATCGCTCAGTTTGGTCAAGTCGAAGCCTTCGACGGCAAAGCCAAGTTGGCGGAGTTCACTTCGGCTTATCATCGCTTGTTAGACCAATTCAGCAGCGTTACGCCACGTCTGGTGCTGGTCGGCCCCATGCCTTTTGAAAAACCCACCGCTCAGCACGCTCCTGATCTGACACTGCGCAATGACGATGTGGCCCTGTATGCCAATGCCGTCCGCGACATCGCCCGTCAGCGAGGTGCCATCTACGTGGACCTGTTCACGCCGTTGTCCGAGCGTAACAGCAGCGCTCCGCGCCTCACCGACAACGGCCTCCATCTGAATGCTGAGGGGCTCAAAGTGGTGGCACGTTTGATCGCCTCACAGCTCGGTGTCTCCAGCAGCGATGCCGATGATCTCACCGCTCTGAAGGAAGCCATCGTCGAGAAAAATCGCCTCTGGTTTGACTGCTGGCGCCCAGCTAACTGGTCCTTCGTTTATGGCGACCGCGTGACGCAGATGTTTGGCAAACCCTCCGCAAATGCACCGTCACTGCGCGAGAGCTTTGAAAGCCACAAGCCTCTGGTCGCCAACCTGGATGCCCGCATTCACGCCATTGCACGCGGTGAAACACCACCTTCTGTCCCGACTCCCCCGCCCCTGCCGCCGATGGAGTCGGTGCTGACGGCCGAGCAGCAGCTCGCCAGCTTTACCTTGGCCGAAGGTTATGAAATCAATCTCTTCGCTTCGGAAGCGGAGGATGTGGCCAAGCCCACTCAGTTCTCATGGGATGAGCGGGGTCGGCTTTACGTCGCCTGCTCCCCCACCTATCCGCAGACACTGCCGGGGATCAAACCTTCCGACTATATCCTCATCCTGGAAGATACGGACCACGATGGTAAGGCAGACAAGTCCACCCGCTTTGCCGAAGGCCTCACCATGGTCCAGGGCGTCGAGCCTGGAGATGGCGGTGTGTATGTCTGTGACTTCGATCAAATCCTGCACCTCAAAGACACCGATGGGGATGGCAAGGCCGATGTGAAAACCGTGCTCTACTCGGGCTTCGGCATCGGAGACACCCACCAGCTCGTCAACTCCATCTGCCACGGCCCCGATGGCAGCCTGTGGTTCACCCAGGGCCTGCATGCTTACTCCCGCGTCGAGACCCCCAATGGGCTCGCGGTCTTGGAGAAAGCCGGGGTCTGGCAGTATAACAAACGCACGCAAAAGATGAGCGCCTACTTCAATGGCGGCAAAGCGGGGCATAACTGCTGGGGCGTGGCCTTTGACGATTACAATCAGGTCTTCCACAAAAGCGGAGATCGCCCTGCCGGTTACTTCAGCACCCCCGGTTTGATCGCCATCCGAGATCCCGATGAATATCACCCCACCGGAATGCTCTTCGATACCAGCCCGAAGACCAACTCCATTGACATCATCGGCACTCAAGCCATGCCGAAAGAAATCCAAGGCACGGCTCTCATCGGCGGTTACTTCGGCAATGTGGTCGAGTTGCATCGCTTTGAAGATGCAGGTTCCGGTTTCAAAACCACGCAGTTGCCCAAACTGCTCAAAAGCTCCGACACCTCCTTCCGTCCCGTGGATGTCAGCGTGGGTCCCGATGGCGCTCTCTATCTGTGCGATTGGTTCAACCCCGTCATCGGCCACTATCAGGCCAGCTATGCCGATCCTCGTCGTGACCGCCAT
Organism: Prosthecobacter debontii; assembly: GCF_900167535.1. Taxonomy (NCBI): domain Bacteria; kingdom Pseudomonadati; phylum Verrucomicrobiota; class Verrucomicrobiia; order Verrucomicrobiales; family Verrucomicrobiaceae; genus Prosthecobacter; species Prosthecobacter debontii. The sequence continues at coordinate 17,244 of NZ_FUYE01000004.1, read as the reverse complement.
CATGGCCGCATCTGGCGCATCACGGCCAAAGGCCACGCCGCCGTGAAACAACCCGCTTTGGCGGAGATGAGACCTGCGCAGCTTCTAGAACAACTCGCCTCCCCCGAGCGCTGGACGCGTTATCAAGCCAAGCGCCTGCTCTTTGATGGACCGACTCAGGACGTGCTCGCCGCTGCTGATGCCTTCATCGCCAAGACCACCGACGAGCATCAGCTCATGGACGTTTGCGGCATCTATGAAGCCCACGAAACCGCCAACGCCGCCCTGCTGAATCGCCTGCTTCAGGCCAAAGACTTCCGCGTGCGTGCCTATGGCACCCGTGTCATCGGCGCCTGGGCAGATCGTCTGCCAGATGCACTGGTCCTACTGGCGAAGAGCGCCAATGATGAGCATCCGCGTGTTCGCCTGGAGGCCGTGGTGGCGAGTGCCCGCGTGCCCAAAGCCGAAGCGGTGGAAATCGCCACGCAAGTGCTCGATCATCCCATGGATAAGTTTATCGATTACGCCCTTAAACAAGCCGTCAAAGCGCTCCAGCCGCAGTGGCACCCCGTCTTGGCCAAGCTCAGCTTCGGCGGCCAAGCCACCCATGCTGAATTCGTCAAAAAGATCGCCAACGCCGCCCCGGTCGTCGTTCACCCAGGCAAGGCCATTTATGACGCCTTGTGCCTGAACTGCCATCAGCCCGAAGGCAAAGGCCTCCCTGGAGTCTATCCGAGCCTCGTCGGCTGCGATTGGGTTCAGGGCGATCCAGCCCGCATCATCAAGATCGTGCTGCATGGTCTGAATGGTGCTATCCAGGTGAATGGCCAGGAGTTTAAACAACTCGCGCCCCTGCCCATGCCGCCCATGGGGCTGGATGATCAACAAACCGCCGATGTCCTGACCTACATCCGAGCCAATTTCGGCAACGAAGCGGCCGCCGTTACCGCCGATCAAGTCAAAGCCGTGCGCGCAGCCACCAGCGAGCGTACTGCCTTCTGGACCGAGGCGGAATTGAAGTGATTCAGCCAGGTGGTGAACAGGCCGATAGGAGCGCGGAGACCCTTCTCCGCCGTCTAAACCATGCGACGCAGTCGCCTAACGGATCAAGCCTGTGGGTCAGTCACAGCGCTGCGACCAATCCGCCCTCATGGAGAGGAGTGGCGGCTACGCCGCATCTTGTTTGGGTTTGCGGAGAAGAGTCTCCACGCTCCTCTCCCGACGGCTGGCTGAACTTTGCGAAGCCGTTTGTCCCTCGTGGAGTGCTTTAGCGGCATTCGCCCCGACGAACTTTGCGCACGTTTCCCAAGCCCCACGGCGCCGAATCGTGGGCAGTACTGACAGAATCGCGGGCAATTCCGGAGGACAAACGGGCTTGTTCGGCGCTATCGAGGCTTCCGATCAGGGTTTCACGGCTGAAAGAAGCCCTCGGGCTCGCGGGTATTTCTAGGCATGGCACACCTTCGGCTTGATCCCCCGAGGACGCTGCCGTTCTCCGTTCATGCCCCCCCGCCCCCTCCTTCTCCTCTCTTTCATCAGCACCCTGAGCCTGGTTTTCAGCCCAGCCTCCGAGGCCGCGACTGCACCCCACCCTGGACGTGTGATCTATGAGAAGCTTTGCCTGGAGTGTCATGGCGATCAGGGAGAAGGGGTCGTCGGTAAGTATGATGAACCGCTCATCGGTGATCGCAGCCTGGAAGCTTTGGCGCGCAAAATCGAGCGCACCATGCCCGAGGACAACGAAGACGCCTGTGTCGGGGCTGACGCTCAGCAGGTCGCCACCTACATGTATGAGGCCTTTTACTCGCCCGCAGCCCAGGCCCGCAATCGCCCGCCCGAGAAGGATCTCACCCGCCTGACCATTTCCCAGTATCGCACCAGCGTCATGGACCTCATCGGGCGCTTTCGCCAGGGGCCTGGATTTGATCGCCCCATCAACGCAGAGACGGGCATCAAGGCTATTTATCGCGGATTTGAAATCCCAGCTCCCGAAGAAAAGAAGCCCGAGCCGAAACTCCCCGAGCTGACCAAGCTGGAAGAACTCAAGGCCGCCAAAGCCGAGGAAAAGCTCATCGCCAAAGCCCGTGATGCCTTACGCAAAGCCGAGGAAAAACGCCTCCGCGAGCAGCGCGAACTCGAAGAGAAAAAGCTGAAAGAGCGCAAGACCTTCCGCTTTGAACGCACGGATGGTCACATCGCCTTCCACTTCGGCGCCGATAGCCCGGATAAGAGCAAGATGGTGGCCGATCAGTTTAACAACCGCTGGGACGGCAGCGTCGTGGCCGAGGAAACCGGTGTTTATGAATTCATCGTCAAAAGCGAAAACGGTGTCCGTCTCTGGGTGAACGACGACAAGAAAGCTCTCATCGATGCCTGGGTCAGTGCCGGCCCTCAAGTGCGGGAAGAAAAGAAGAGCATCTACCTCATCGGGGGCCGCGCCTACCGCCTCATCCTGGAGCACTTCAAATTCAAAGAAGCCTCCGCCTCCGTGGAACTCTGGTGGAAGCCGCCCTTCGGTATCCCGGAGATCATTCCCCAGCACGCGCTGCGCACGGATCGCCCTCAGCCACTGATGATCATCAGCACCAACTTCCCTGCCGATGACCGCAGCGTGGGCTATGAACGCGGCTCCAGCATCAGCAAGGATTGGGATCGTGCGACCACCGAAGCAGCCATCACCACTGCGGAGCATGTTTCCGAAAACCTGGACCGCCTGGCAGGCACCAAACCCGACGCTCAAGATCGAAACGACAAGCTCAAGAAATTCGCCCTGACCTTCGTCGAGACCGCGTTCCGTCGCCCCCTCACCGAAGAGCAAAAGAAGCTCTTCGTGGACAGCCATTTCGAACTTGCCAAGAGTCCTGACCTTGCCGTGAAGCGGATCGTCCTTCTCGCGCTCAAGTCCCCCCGCTTCCTTTATCCTGATCTGCGTGAAAACGATCAACCCGATGACTATGACGTGGCCAATCGTCTGGCCCTCATGCTTTGGGATTCTCTCCCCGACAAAAAGCTCACTCAAGCAGCCGCCGAGAAGAAGCTGCACACTCGCGATCAAGTCAAAACTCAGGCATGGCGCATGGTCAGTGATCCCCGAACCAAAGCCAAGCTGCATGGCTTCTTCCATCATTGGTTAGACCTGGAGCACGCGGAAAACACAGCCAAAGATCCCAAGGCCTTCCCTGCCTTCACTCAGGATGTGCTCGCCGACCTCCGCCAATCTCTCCTTCAATTCATCGATCAGGTCGTCTGGAGTGACAAATCCGACTATCGTGAGCTCCTGCGAGCCGATTACATCCTGCTCAATGGACGCCTCGCCAAAGTCTATGGCCAGAATGTGCAAGGCGAGGAATTTCAAAAGGTCGGCTTCGATCCGAAACAACGCGCCGGCATCGTCACCCATCCTTACCTGCTCGCCTCCATGGCCTACAGCAAGCAGACCTCTCCGATTCACCGTGGCGTCTTCCTCACTCGCAACATCGTCGGCATGTCCTTGAAGTCGCCCCCCATGGCGGTGGCCTTCGATGAAAGCCACTTCGACCCCACGCTGACCATGCGGGAGAAGATCACGGAACTGACGAAGAACAACACCTGCATGTCCTGCCATGCCAGCATCAATCCCCTGGGGTTCAGCCTGGAGAACTTCGATGCCATCGGCCGCTGGCGCACCCAGGATAACAACAAGCCCGTCAACTCCACCACCGACTTCGCCACCGAAGAAGGCAAGACCATTCGCCTCACCGGCCCACGCGACATCGTCAATTATGTCGCTGACAATCCCGCCGGTCATCGCGCCTTCATCCGCAATCTCTTCCATCACACCGTCAAGCAGCAGATCCCAGCCTACGGCCTCCATGCTATGGAAGAACTCCAGCGTGGCTTTGCCAACTCCGGCTGCAACATCAAGCAGCTCCTGGTGGACATCGTCCTCACCGCCACCCTGGATGGAGTTCCTGCAGAATCGCCACCCGCCTCCAAACCGAAACCTTCACCAACTCAGGCGAAACCTGCAACGACAGCGGCGAAACCCGCCCCAACTCCCGCAGCGAAACCCACCTCTCTTCCAGCCCCCACGCAGTCCGTAGTTAAACCCACTCCTGCACCAGCCGACAATCCCCCTTCGGCGACTTCATCACCCAAACCTGCGCCAGCAGCCCCCACAGCAGCCAAGCCCGACCTCCCAGCTCCACCGGCACCGCCCAAGGCATTACCACCCGCATCGGCAGCACCTCAGCCCAAGCTCACCGCAGCCCCGGCCTCTGCAGCGACTCCCGCCAACGACCTTGTAAAATAAGTCGCCGCTTTCTTTCTCGGGGAAAGACGCGCCCGTGAGCACATGCTGAAGAACAAGGCACTTAACGCTGAGCCCCTTCATCGATAGCGCCACTCGCATTTAAATCTTGTCCCTATTCATCTTCAGTAACCCTTTGAATGATCCGAATCGATTGGATATTTTCACGCCATATCGGTTGATTCCATTGCTGAATGATCAGGAAGTTTAAAGCCATGACTCAAGCACCCGCCCCTTCCCCACCCCTTTGTTTGACGGACCTTCTAACGGATTCTTGGCCGGAAATAACCGCTGCCTATCGCTCGGATATCGATATTGCAGCACACTACTTATACTGTTAGCCCAAGAAATGAATCTCCCATTCACACCAACTTGGGCGAAAGTCGCATCCCAGAAGGAGGGCTTCGGGCAGTTCCATTACATCTTCGACAAGGACGTGGAGAAGGAGTGGAAGAAGGGATATTATCAACTGAACATGGGGCGGCAGATGGCAGTCCGCTTCTGGTGGTTGACGGCCGAACTCAACAACGGTGGCTTGGATCAGTATTTTTGGAACAGCAGTGGGGATTTCGCCTCCGACACGATCGAGGATTTGAGGCAGATCGGACAGGACCCAGCAGCAGAGATCCTCGTGAACGCATCACGAAAGCTTTTTGGTGATTCGGAACCACCTCGGGAGACCATACCGCGTAGAGCAGCAATCGAGGCATATTACGGGACGCACCCATTCAATGACGACGATGATCGGGAGCGCCTTGCGATCCTTGAGGGTAAGGCGAGCTTGGATCAGGAGACTCGACAACTGGATGCGATTCAGAAGGGTATCGTCATCGCACTTGTCACTTGGATGAATGCCAACAGGAATGAGTTCACCCACATAAAAGACAACGGCTAACAAGGCGTCGCTCTCAACACCTGCCCCGCTTCGAGTTCAACTTGTCATGACCATTCAAACCGCAACCCACCGTCGAAGCCTCGCTCTCGGGCAAGTGTGAGAGGACTTCGACGTTATCCAAAAAATGGAGCCGATCATCCGCGCAATTCTTGACTCGAACCTTCCCGAGGTGCGGAGGTTGATGGCTAGTGACGCGAAGGCGGCTTGGACGAAGTCGGAGAGTGGGCGGACACCTGCTCAGGTAGCCTACGCATCTGGGAACTTTCCGGCGACCGCCGCCATTCTCCGGAGTACACCGCAGTGTATTGACGAGATTCCGACTTCGCCGACTGAATTGCTTGAGGATCTGATCCGAGATTTCTCGCAATCGACTCTCTGCTCGGAATGGAATCAGAACATTGAGTTCGACCTTTGGGCATTGGTGATCGAAGACCCAGAATACAAGCGGGATTATGACCGATATTTGGCTGTTGATCGGGCGTCGCTGGGTGACATTGGATGGATTGCTTCTTGGGCTGAAGGCTGGTTCCATTGGCCTGATTCCGAGGATTCGCCAAAATTTATTTCGATGACGGACTGGGAAGACCACTACCAACAGAAAACCAAGAGATAACAAGTCGTCGTTCTCAACACCTGCCCCGCTTCGAGTTCAATCCGCCATGACCATTCCACCGTCAACCCACAGTCGAAACCTCGCTCTCGGGCAGGTGTGAAAGGAATTCGATGCTAGGCAAAATGAGCTGTCCCTACTTCATAGTTCACGCGGTAAAAACGAACAATAGCGTCGCGCTGGTCGACGGACGGCTTTGCGAGGGTCCCCTAAAAGTCGGCCATCTCTTTAACCGTTCTTTCTCCAGTGTGGATGCATGGCAAAAAAGAGAGAATGGCGTCCCCTGTGCGTTAGTCGTTCAGCGAATCGAAGCCTATCAGGATACACTCGACGAGCTGTCGGCCGGAATGACGGCTCGTCTTTCGATCGTCGGCAGTCACCTGTCCGCGGTGAAGCCAACTTCCGTAATCGAATGATGGAAAAGCCCAACAGGGCGCTAGAGCCAACACCATCATCCGTCGTCGTGACTGGCCTCTGCCGGTCCGCCAGAAAGATGAACCTACCCTAGAAACTTGAGCGAAGTCCACGAGGGGAAATGCTCCCTCGCCGACGCTGTTTCGAACGTGGGTCTCGTTTTTTCAAGAGGGGCGAGATGTCTGAAATCCAGGCTAGTTTTTTCCGAAGTTTGTCCGGCTTACCTTCTCTGTCCTATCGGGCCATTGCATAGGATGACGGCTGGGCTGAGTCATCATTTGCTCGTCTGGTTTCGCCGCGTATGTCTGGGGGGACTATGCTCCGCCTTTTGTTTCCGCTGCTGTTCCTCGGCTCTTCGTTGTCCTGGGCTCTGGAAGTCCGTGTTTCAGAAACTTTGACACCTGCTCAGGCGCTACACCAGGTGCGTGAGGCACGGAAAGCGGGAGATGCTTCCCCGGCGACGATTGTTTTCCCCACGGGATGGACCGTGCTGACGCAGCCCTTGTTGCTAGAGGCCGGAGATTCGAATCTCACCGTGATAGGAAACGATAGCACGCTGACGGGAGCCCCAGAGGTCTCCGGTTGGGAAAAGCATGCAGGAGAGATTTTAAAAGCAGATGTCGCAAAGCTGCTGCCCAAGGACTTTCTGCCACGTCAATTGCTCTTCCAAGGGGAACGGCAAATCCTCGCTCGCTACCCTAACTTCGACGCCAAAGATCCACTCTATGGCGGCTGGGCCTTTGTGGATGAATTTGGACCCACAGGGGCACCGGACGGACATCTGTGGAAACGCACGCTGTATGTCAAACCGCAGGATGTGCGGAAGTGGGCGCACCCTGAGGAGGTGGAAATCGATATCTTTGCCCAATATGGCTGGTGGAATTTTGTGGAGCCCATCCTGTCATTGGACGCCGACTCACGTTTACTGACGCTGAAGAAAGATTGCTCGTATGATCTGCATCCGCATAACCGCTACCACTTTCAAAATGCGCTGGAGGAGCTGGATGCGCCTGGAGAGTGGTTTTATGACAAACGCACGGGCCTACTTTATTTCTGGCCACCAACCACAACGACGAGCGACATCCGCCTGCCGGTATTGGAGTCTTTTTTCAAGATCAAAGGGGCCAACAACATCGCGATCCGAGGTTTAACGATGACAGGCTGCTACGGCAGCGCAATCACCTTTGAGCGAGCCGAGGATTGTCGGGTGGAAAAGTGTGTGATCACTCAAGTGGGAGCTTTTCACGGCAGCGGTGTGGGTGTGAGCGATGGCAAAAACGTGCGCATCTGCCACTGCGAAATCAGCTACACTGGCAGCAACGGCATCAGTCTGAGTGGCGGAGATCGCAAGGCACTCACAGGTCCAGGGCATGTGGCCGAGGATTGCCACATTCATCACATGGGGGTCTTTAACAAGAACGCCTGCGGGGTGAGTCTCTACGGCGTGGATAACACCGTTCGCCATTGCCACATTCACGATGGCCCACGCATGGGCGTGCAGATGAGTGGGAACAATCTCATTGTCGAGTATAACCATTTGCATCACCTCTGCCTGGAGACTCAGGATGGCGGGGCCATTTACACCGGGGGCCGAGACTGGATCAGCAGCCGTGGCAGCAAGTGGCGCTACAATCTCATTCATGACGTGGTGGGGTGCGGCCAGGAAGCCGGAGGCCTGAAGCATCCTTGGTTTACCTTCGGCCTCTATCCCGACGACAACAGCGGCGGCTTGGACATCATCGGCAACATCGTTTTCCGCGTAGCACATACGCCGATCCACATGCACAACTCGCGTGATTGCCTGGTGGAAAACAACATCTTTGCCCTCGGCGGTAAGTTCCAATTCGACTTGCATGGCTGGACTCAGCAACAGCGCTTCTACAGCAGTCACATCGGCACCATGATCAAGGGTTATGAATCCGTGCAGGGTCAGTCGGCCTGGAAAGACATGCGCGGCATGGATCTCCATCCGAAAGACGCTATCCGCGCTGATGGCACCATGATGAGTGGAAACGTCGTGCGCCGAAACATCATGTTCAGTGATGCCCCCGGCATCAAGTATGGTGATCTGCGCAATGTCTCGACCGAGTGGAATGTCATCGATCAAAATCTCGCTTGGGCCAATGGCCATCCCATCACGACCGGCATCAACAAGGTGGGTCCCGATAAACCCGACGCACCAATCTACAGCGAAGACTTTGATAGCGCAGCCGCTGACAAAACGCCGAAAGGCTGGGGCTTCAACCATCGGCCTAACCCACAGGTTCAACTTGTCGCCGCAGAGGGCGCTCTGCGAGTGGACTGTGCCTTGAGCGATGACCCCAAGAACCCCAAAAGCGTCTTCCACGGCCCCGACATTCCAATCAAACCCGGAGCCGCCTATCGCATTCGTTTGCGCGTCAAAAGCACGGAACCTACCGCGAAGCTCAGTCTAGCTCTGGCCTCTTTTAAAAATGGTGAAGGCTACTGGCAATCCACCAGCAACAGCGTCACAGCCAGTTCTGAATGGCAGGAAGTGGAAGGCACGGGCCGCATGCCACGCGAAAACGAAGCAGCCTGGAAACCTTGGATGACCTACTTCTGGCTACGCATCGATGTCCATGAACCCAAAGGCCAGGTCTTCATTGACGACGTCCGCATCACCGAATGTGAACCTCTCGACGAATGGACTTCCTGGCAAGCCGAAGGCTGGGACAAGCACAGCCTCGTCGCCGATCCTTTGTTCGTGGACTGGACCCAAGACGACTTCCGCCTCAAGCCCGAGTCCCCTGCCTTCAAGCTCGGCTTCAAAGCCATCCCCGTAGAGAAGATCGGTGTTCGGAAATAAATAGCTCTCGATCTTTCAAGCACGACGGCGACGCATCACGAATCCAACCACAGCAAAGCCCAACAGCATGGCCCGTCCAGGCTCGGGCACCATAGCGACTGACAACACGCCATGGGTGTAGAGTTGGCTGAAATCCCACTCCAACTCTGAGGATAAGGTTGGCAGATCGAACTGGGTAAAGCTGCCTTGGAGACTGGAGAGATTCGACCAATCAAATAACTTCCAAGAATCGCCAGCCGCGAAGGTGGTGACGTTGCTAAGATTGAGCACCTGAAGCGTGGCTCCAGTGCCCAGCACCACAGCACCGCCTATGCTGACACGATCCGCAGCCGCAGCATCTCCGGTGTTATCGCCCAGACCAACACCGCCAAACAGATCCAAGGACAACACCGCATCTTCCAACAATGATAAGCTGCCCAAGCCGGAAGTCTGAAGTGTCAGCAGGCCAGCCGCCATACCATCCAAGCCCACACTGAGGCGGCCCCCAGTAAGCGTGATGGATTGCCCCGTCGCTGGCGCGATACGGCCACTTCCGCCCAAAGTGGCATTTGCCGCCACGGTGATGGTGCCATACCCGGCAGGGGAGCCGACACCGTTGGGGTTGTTAACCAGCAGGCTACCTGAAAGCACCCGCGTGCCGCCAGTCAGAGCATTGTTATCATTGCTCAGCACAGAGACACCACTCACACCATTGGTGACGGTCAGCGAACCGTTCCCACTGATCAATGCGCTGACCTCATGACGATCACTCCGTGACAGGCCGAGGACGCCTGGGGATTGCACCATAATCGGCCCTGCATTGATGCTGCCCCCTGTGCCGCCGTTCCCCAATTGCAGGAGGCCATTCGAGATTATCGTGCCACCCGTGTGGGTGCTGGTGCCCGTGAGAATCCAGGTGCCAGTGCCATTCTTCTCCAGCTGAACCGCTTTCGGGTTGGCAACGGTTAATTCGGGAATGCTGACGATCTCATTCGCGCCTGTATTTGTGCCACCTAACCGGAAGATAAGTTGCGCCTTGTTGTTTCCGCCCACCGTGAAGGGAGCCGTGAATTTGACGGTACCTGTGCCTGTATTTTCAAGCGTCGCAATGGCATAGGCGACATCTCCCTCGGGATCACTGTTGGCAAGATAGAGGGGACGGTTGGTCACCGAGTCCGTGCTTCCAATGTAACGGATGGTCGCGTTGGCCGTATAACCGACCGAACTCGTGGTCTGTGTGCCCATGTCGATGATCGCAGCCGCTGCATTGTAGCTACCTGTGCCAAGCGAACTGGCTTCACCGATATTCGCCAACTTCTCAACCTCGACGGTATTTCTCAGCAGGGTGACTTTACCGATGAAGGTGTTCACTGGGCCGAGCTGTAGCGTGCCCGCAGAAAGAGTCAGACTGAGATTATTCTCATTGGGACCGCTACCGCCCAGGAAACCACGGCGAAAATCATGCACACCATCGGCATAATGGTGAAAAGAGGACATTGCCGTCGCTCCTCCGACTACTGCATTCGCCGTCCCTGTGCCTTCGATACGCAGCCCCCCCCATGGATTCATGGCTACCGCGCCACTGCCAATGACCAGCTTAGCACTGACATCATTCGAACCCAGAATGAAATCGGCAGAAGGATAAAGCGGGTAGGTAATCGCGGAGCCTGTGCCCGAGACAAGCTGCAGAATACCTTCGCGAATGCGTGTGGTGCCCGTGTAGGTCCCGCCTGTCGTGTAAGTGGTCGTTGACTCCAGGATCAGTGTGCCGGGCCCTGTCTTTGTCAGCCCCGTAGCCCCGGGTGATGCTGCAGCATTGTTGGTGATTTTAGAGGTGATACGCAATGGCGCTGCCGTGTTGTTTTGAATGATCACCAGATCCGTGGCAGAGGCCGGTGCACGCAGGAAGGCCGTGGAGATCACTGTCTCAAAAGCACCGACAGCAGGTGTCACCAAAATGCCGCCAGTGGTGAGATAACGCCCACCCGTTGTATCCTGAGTCAATGTCGTGGCCTGAGCCGTGTTGAAGCGCAGTGTCGCCACCGAAGTATCCGCACTGAGAGTCGTCAAAGGCTCGATAGCATCAATGTTGGCTGCCGCTGCTAGTGAACTCGCAGCGCTGGCTGTGTAGAGGTTCAAGCTGGATAAACCAACGATATTACGCACGCTCGACACAGCAGTGGTCGTCGCCGCCCAATCATTGAGCCCGACTGTGGCATAAGCAACACCGCCCGTGCCTGTCAGCAAAGCGTTGTTGGTTCCACTGGTGGTGGTGATGGCACCCGTCGTCGGCAACTCAAGAGCGAGAGTGCCTCCCGCACTGCGGGTGATGGTTGTGAAGCTCAGATTGACTTGGGTCGCTCCATTCTGCACCACACGGATCGCATTCGGTCCTCCGACCGTGTAAGCCCCCAAAGCCTGGGATACAGAAGCTCCGCTCTTACCAGTGAGTTTCAGGACGCCCGCGTTCTGGGTCATCGCCCCGGCGGTGACTCCGTTGTAAAGAATGTTGGACGTCGGGGCCGTGGTCGGTGAGAAGTCCAGGTTCAAGGTGCCGCCATTCAACGTAAAGGCCCCCGTGGAAATGTTACTTCCTTGGAGGGTCAGCTCCCCGGATCCTTCTTTCAGGGTCGTGCCACTCGAGGTCGAAATACGCCCAGTCACCGTGATATTACCTGCGCCGCCAAAAGTCAGCGCATGGGTGCCCGAAATCACCACCGTGGTGGCTGCGGCCCCTACGATGGTTAGTGAACCCGAATCCGCGACCAGCTTCGACGGAGACGCTTGGGTAATCGACCCTGTGATTGTGTTATTGCCCGCAATGGAACGGAAGACGCCTTCGCCACCCAATCCCGAACCTGCGACCGTAAAACTGCGTGTCATTGTCAATCCGCCATTGAGGCGTAGCGAGGCATTCTCAAGGACCGTGATCGTGCCTGTAGTTCCGAGCGCATTGGCATGCCGGATTTCCAAAGCACCCCCCGCAACGGAAGTTCCACCCGTATAAGTGCTCGCAGCTGTCAGAACTGTCAGCGATCCCGGCACGCCATTGATTTGGAGGGTAACCGCACCATTGCTTCCTGTGCCGTTGTTCACGATAGGCGAGTGGATGGTTAAAACACTATTCTTCGTTTGATTGCTCAGGATCAAATGACCGGTGGCATTGGCGACTGTGCCCCCCGCCGACAGGCTGCCGCTAGCGCCTAATTCCCCAAAGGTAAGGTCACCCGCCCCAGGAGCCATTTGGATGCCACCGACCACCCCCAACCGCAGCGTTTTACCCGTTCCTAGAGCTACGGCACGTGCGGCTGAATCCGTCAGTGTCAGCGTGCCCAATCCCGTGGTGCCTGCGGCCAAGTCCACCGCACCGCTCGAAGCGTCCGTAACCCGCAGGTGACTATCCGCAGGAAGCGTGCTCAGATCCATACCTGTGGTGTAGTCTGTGTCCCCCGTGAAGGCCTCCAGCTCACCACCCACGGCACTTGCCCAGTGAGATTCACCGTTGGTATCGATCACGGTGGCCCACGGCCCGAGAAAGCCATCAGCATTGCCGACTTGAATCGAGCCCGACTGCGGCTTGATGAGCGTCAGCAAACCGTTACCTGTGCGTGCAAGGCTCCCTAACGTCAGGTTTACACTACCGCCCGCTCCTGATGTGGCACTGATAGTGCTGCGCAGACCGCTAGCGGTCACATTCCCAAAGCGCTGTGAGTTAGCTGTCGAGGCCTTGCCATTGACCTGCAACACCGTGACGGACCCGGTGCCACCGATCAGATTCAATGGACCCGCCGTCGGGACATTGTTGTAAATCAAGTCGTTAACGGGGGCTGCTGCAGCGGAGAAATCGAGAATGTTGATACCACCGGCAAATCCACTGCGACCCAAGGTGGTAGCCCCGGTATAGTTGCTGGGGGCAGCCAAGGTAAAGGTTCCTGTCCCCACCCCTGGAGCGTATCGGCCGAAACCAAGCCCCGGAGAGGCCTCCGTAATGCCGCCTGTGATGAGGGTTCCCGTGATGCCTCCCGTGTTGGTTTGGATAGCGGCATCAGCAGTCAGAGTGATCAATCCGCTCAGGGTGGTATTACTCGCATCCACACGAATCGCGCCATACTGGTTGGCACCGCCAAAGCCTGCGATTTCGAAAGGCTTGTTGTAGTTCCCCGCACTGGTCATTGAAAAAGTGCCATTGGCTTCCACGACGATTTTGTCCAGGGCACCGAAAGTATTTGGATTGCCGCGCAGGAAGATGCCACCGTTCGCTCCCCCCACCGTGAGTGTTCCGGTGAGTTGCGGATTCGACGTCATCAAGAAAGTGATGAACTGCGTGGTAGTGCCGCCCGATTTACGCACGGTCAGATTGGTCCCTTGAATCGAGAGTGCCGATCCCATCGTCACGAAAGGGGAGCCCCCTGAAGAGCCGTCGGCCATCGTAATGACGCCATTCGTTCCGAAATCCAGCACTCCTGCGGTGCCTCCATTGAGCGTGTATTGCTGACCGCTAACTGACTGGGCGGTGGTTATCAATGAAGCAAAATCAATCCCGCCGAGCTTCATCGTGCCGTAGATAGTGACGGTATTAGCCGATACGCGCGCGGCATTACCAAATCGAGCAATCGACGTGTAAGTATTCGCCCAAGTCCCATTAGCATTGAGTTCGTCACGCCAGTTTAATCCCGTCGTGTTCCAGTCACCTGTGCCATTGGTGATGCCATTGGAGGCATTTGCATCCGCATCCCAATCGTAAGTGACGGTTTGCGCAGTCAGTCCTGAGATTAGAACACTTAGAAAACACAATGCTGATAGGAGACGATGGGGGGGGAACATCATATTCGCCGCCACAGCACTGGACATGCCAGCGCCAGCTCACCCACCCCCAGTTGCACACAATAGTATGGCAAGACGCTTCACCACAGCAGGCGGCTCAGCTTCTTCATCAGAGAAGGCTGTGGAGCCCAACCTAGTGCCACTTCGGATAAGTGTTCCCATAAGTTGGCACTTCTCCCAAACCTTATCCGAAACGCCCGACCAACCTGTTCAAAGGCGCTTGCGATTGCGGTCAATAAGCTGCGGATCCGCCAAATGCATAACCCATAAAATGTTTACTTTCATCGCCCCTTCTCTGCAGCACCCACATCTGGAGCACGCCCGTGATAGTAGCCCTTCTCACAGCCAGGTAGCGGCTTCCCATTCCGGTAGGTGGAGAGATCGAGTCCTTTATCCTCAGCGGCGCTTGCATCTTTCGTTATCAGATTGTTGGACTCCGTGAAGTCGCGTGGCGGAGTGCCTTTGCGTTGCTCAAAGAATCCATCGCGCACATTAAGAGCGAGGTTATTCAGCACATGCCACTTGGGGGTCGCAAAGTTCCGCATGGCATTGAAGGACGAGTAAACGATGGCCGCGTCATCTCCGCCTTCGAAGGTGTTGTGATAGATGTAACCCTCCGCAGGTGAGGAATCCATGCTGAACCACAGATTGAAAGGTGTGCCTTCGATGAGATGGTTGTGATGCACGAAGACAGGACCGATGCGTGGCACCTTGAACCGGAAGCCACCATGCGTGTGCCGCAGCGTATTGTGGTGCACATTCACCTCGATGCAGCCCGTGCCCAGCTCGATGCCCGAATCTCGTGTATTTTCGATCACGTTGTAGGCGATCTCGGTTCCGCGCCCGCTTTCGGCATCAGGCAAGGGTTTATCCAGCGACTCGGCGCGATAATCCCCCAAACAGATGCCATCAAACACACGATCAAAACGGTTGTTCAAGATGCGATTGGCCACGCCTGGCTCGATCAGATCAATGCCCACTCGGTCATACTTGCCGACGTCTTTGTGCAAGCGCCAGATCTCATAGTTCTCACGGCGTATTTCATTCGTCGCCCGCCAATCTTCCAAGGCCCCGCGTGTTAAAGCACAGTTCTCGACCGTGCATTGGGATGCGCCGTCGGTGATTAAAATGCCCGTGTCCTCATACGAATCGACTCGGCACTTACGGACCACGCAGTCTTTCGCACCTTTCCCCAATTCGATCGCGGTTTTGCCACCTTGAAAGGTCAGCCCCTCCACAACCACGCCTGAGGCTCCGATTTCAATCAAGGGTTTGTTAGACCGCACCACCGCGAGTTCCGCTTGTGCTGGCGATGCACCCTCCTTCCAGCGCAGATAGGCTCGCTTCTCCTGGGGGTGATACATCCAGAGCGCCTGAACTTGCTTAAACCCACTCAACGGCGTTCCTTTCTCCAATAGAGTTTGCCAGTGCCATTCCCCTGCTTTCTGGGCCCGATCCCAGCGGATCTCGGCGATGAACGCCCCCGCAGCCAACAGGCCCTCCGGCTGTTTTTTCAGCTCAACCGAGAAAACATCGTTCATCCCCGCGACAGGCTGCCAGTCTGCTTTCAAAGGATCACTTCCCTCTAATATGGCCCCTGGCTCCCCACGCAGGATGATCGCTTTCGAGAGCTTCACAGCCTCCCGATAAATCCCGGCCTCTAGAATCACGGTGTCACCTGCCTCAGCCACAGCCACTGCATCGGCGAGAACCGTAGAGGACACTGTCGCCTTCACTCGAATCTCCTCTGCGGAAGCCCAAGTAACGACTGAAAAAACGGCGAGGAGGAGTGGCAGGGAGATGAGCCGCATAGGAGAGGCGGAGGAGTAAGCTCGGCCACTGAATCGTCAAGCAGGCGACATAAAAATGCATCTTTAGGAGCGACATCCCGCCATCCCACCTTCCCTCTGCAAGAAAACCCTTTATCAGTGCGTAGCTCGTTGTCCCCCCATTTGATCATCCCTGATGAAAGCTCTGAACCGCCGTCAATTCCTCCGCGACCTCGGGATCTCTGCCACCGCCTTACCCTTCCTGGCAGGCCTACCGAGCATCACCGGTGCACCGGCGCCGCAAAAGCGGCAGCGGCTCATCATCATGTTCTCTCCGAACGGCACCGTGCCTGGCGAGTTTTGGCCGGATCAAGAGGGCGATGGTTTTGAACTCAAGTCCATCCTGAAGCCGCTGGAAGCCTTTAAGGATAAGACCCTGATCCTGCACGGCATCGCCAACAAGGTGCGTGGGGATGGCGACAACCACATGCGCGGCATGAGCTGCCTGCTCACCTGTGATGAACTGCTGAAAGGCAACATCATGGGCGGTGGTGGCAACCCCGCAGGCTGGGCCAGCAGCATCTCCATTGATCAGGAGATCAAAAACTTTCTCCAGAGCCGTCCCGAAACTCGTACACGTTTTGGCTCTCTGGAATTCGGTGTGGCCGTGCCAGATCGGGCCGATCCCTGGACTCGCATGAGCTACGCAGGTGGCAACCAACCCGTGGCTCCTGTGGATGATCCACACCAGATGCTGAGCAAGCTCTATGGGCGCATGAAGGACAAGGAGAGCCTCGTCAGCATCCTGGACGATGTGCGCCAGGACCTGAAGCGCGTGTCTTCCAAACTCAGTGCTCGTGATAAAGCCCTGCTCGATCAGCACATGAGCCTCGTGCGTAGCCTGGAGCAGGACCTGGAAAACGCCGACAAACAAGGCGCCCTGGCCCACCCGGTGCCGCAGATCGATCCCAGCATCGAGCTGGTGAATGACAACACACCCGAGATCAGCCGCATTCAGATCGATCTCCTGGTCAATGCGCTGGCCAATGACATGGCCCGCGTGGCCACCCTCCAGTTCATGCGATCCGTCGGCATGGCCCAGATGCGCTGGCTGGGCATTGAAGAAGGCCACCACTCCCTCTCCCACGATCCCGATGATAACAAGGACAGCTATGCCAAGCTGATGAAGATCAACACTTGGTTCGCCGGTGAATTCGCTTACCTGGCCAAGCGCCTTAGTGAAACCCCGGAAGCCACCGGTGAAGGCAGCATGTTAGACAACACACTGCTTGTCTGGACCAATGAACTCGGCAAAGGCAACAGCCACACCCTCGACGACATCCCTTACGTCATGGTCGGCGGTGGTTGTGGCTTCAAGATGGGTCGCAACCTGAAGTTCGACAAAGCCGCCCACAACCGCCTCTGGATGACCGTCGCCCACTCCATGGGCCACACCGGCCTGAAGACCTTTGGCAAAGCAGAACTCTGCGAAGGAGGCCTGCTGAATCTGAGCTAGAGCATATTAAATAATTCTATAGCGTAACAAGAGGGAGTGTGAGATAGTCTGAGCATGGCCACTCTTTCTCTGGATTTACGTGAACGTATCGTCAAAGCCTATGATCAAGGCGAGGGCACTCAACCCGAGATCGCTCGCCGCTT